>JBAVOF010000026.1:0-6175 GCA_049691835.1 Polyangiales bacterium | reverse complement strand
CCATCAGGCCGTGATCGAGGAACGGGCATCGCGCCTCCAAGGAGTGCGCCATCGAAGAGATGTCGACCTTCGTCAGAATGTCGTCCGGTAGGTAGGTCTGAATCTCCAGGTCGAGAAGGCGATTGACCGGGTCGGCTGCGGTCGATGCGGCATAGCGCTCTCCAAACCTGCGAGCGACGGGGTCCGCTGCGAAGCGTTCGCGCATCGCGGGCCCGTACAGGCTGAGCCGGTCCGCGTGGGGTATGTGTGCAGCAAGCCCGAGGAAGCGCACGTGCTCCGGTTCCATCAGCCGGCGCCCGTAGTCCCGAACCTGCTGCGCCGCTGGGAGGGGAATGCGCCCGATGGCCTTCGCTAGGATCGTGGGGAGCGGCCAGGGAAGTCGCCTCAGGATGCGTGCGGTGCGGCAATGCCGGTGCCGGCGGTAGCCCGAAAAAGCCTCGTCCGCGCCATCGCCGCTCAGTGCTACCGTGACGCCGGCTCGCGTATGTTCGCACAGGTACCAGGTCGGCAGCGCCGAGCTGTCGGCGAATGGCTCACCATAGTGTCGAACCAGCTCGGGGATGACCGACGCCATGTCAGGCTCGATGACGATCTCCTGGTGCTCGGTGCCATATCGGTCGGCTACCAGCTTCGCGTAGGGGAGCTCGCTGAAATCCTTGCGCGCAAAACCGACCGAGAATGTCTTGACGGGCTGGGTCGATTGCATCGCCATCATCGCCACGACCAGCGATGAGTCGAGCCCGCCCGAGAGGAACGCGCCGAGCGGAACGTCCGACACCATGCGAACCCGGACGGCGTCCTCCAACTGTCCGCGCAATCGCTCGATCAGCTCAGCAACCGGCTCCGTCCTCTGTCGGTCGAAGCGCAGCTCGAAGTAACGCTCTGGCTCCGCGACACGTCCCGATTCGCACACCAGGCGGCATCCCGCGGGGAGCTTGCTTACTCCCTCGAACGCCGTCCACGGTGACGGTACGTACTGCAAGCAGAGAAACGAATCGATCGCATCGATGTTCGCGATGCGATCGAACCGACGCGACATCGTGAGCGCGCTCAGCTCCGACGCAAACGTCAGACCTTCGGGACCCAAGTGGTAGAAGAGTGGCTTTTGGCCGAAACGATCGCGAGCCAGGAGCAGGCGCTGACGCGGCCCATCCCAGAGGGCCAGGGCAAACATCCCGCGCAAACGATCGAGGAAGCTGAGCCCTTCTTCTTCGTACAAGTGAACGATCACCTCGGAATCGGAATGCGATCGGAACCTGTGCCCTTTCGATTGAAGCTCGCGGCGAAGCTCTCGAAAGTTGTAGATCTCCCCATTGACGACCAGAGTGATCGTGCCGTCCTCGTTGCTCATCGGCTGGGCTGCCGCGGGCCGAAGGTCGATGATCGACAGGCGTCGGTGGCCAAGCGCGCAAGGGCCGTCCGTCAGATACCCGTGATCATCAGGTCCGCGGTGAACCATCGCGTCGCACATGCGTCGGACGGCCCCGACGTCGGGTGCAGCGTCCGGGCTAGCCGCCAAGATGCCTGCGATGCCACAGATGGCGCCATGCTGACCCCTGGCCGCGTTGCTGTCGAGTCGAAGAAAGTTGCCAGGATGGGAAAATCGGGTAGACGAAGCGCCCTTGCCAAGCTGCCCAATCGGGCATCGGAGTCACCGTCATGCCGCCACTCGTCGTCTGCCTCGATCTCGAAGGTGTCCTCATCCCCGAGGTGTGGATTGCATTCGCGGAGAAGACCGGCATCGACGCCCTGCGGCGCACCACGCGCGACGAACCCGACTACGACAAGCTCATGCGGGGACGGCTCGAGATTCTCGACCAGCACGGCTTCAAGCTCTCGGACATCGAAGAGGTGATCGGCACCATGGAGCCATTGCCGGGCGCTCGGGACTTTCTCGACGAGCTCCGCGATAGGACTCAACTGATCATTCTGAGCGACACGTTCTACCAGTTTGCCACACCCTTCATGCGGAAACTCGGGCGGCCGACGCTCTTCTGCCATGAGCTCGTGATCGACGAGACCAAGCGGCTGACGGACTATCGCCTTCGGCTTCCGGATGGGAAGCGCAAGGCGGTAGCGGCTCTCAAAAACATCGGATTTCGGGTCCATGCAGCTGGTGATAGCTACAACGACACGACCATGCTGAAGGAAGCGGACCGCGGGATCTTGTTCCGGTGTCCGGACAACGTGGCCCAGCAGTTCCCGGAGTTTCAGAGAACCGACGCGTATGGCGAGCTCCTCTCTGCGCTTCTAGACTAGCGATCCAGCCCGGGGTGGGGCTAGCTGGCATCCCCGTAGACCGCCGCGTGCACCGCTTCGGCAGCCCGTAGGATTCCCAAGCCGGGGTCGGTGAGCAGATCGGTGTCGATGCTGCGAACCCGTCCCACTCGGCAGGCGGATAGCGACTGAAATCCGGGATGTCGGCACAGGGAGCGCTCGGTGCCGGGGTTGGTGATGATCCACGGTGGGTCCAAGCTGAGCAACTGCTCGTTCGTGTACGCGGGCCAGCCTTGGAACCCGGATTCCGCGGCCACGTCGCGAAGGCCCGCTGCGATCAGGACATCATGGAAGCTCGTTCCGGCAGCCCCCCCGTACAGTTGATTGCCATGGATGCCCACGTAGAGGCCGCGCTCCCTGTTGCCATCGGGAATGTCAGCCGCCACCGCTTGCAGCTCCGTGAGCAATTCCGCGACCAACTTCTCTCCGCGCTCGGGCACGTCGAGCACCCCTGCGAGCTGCCGGATGTTCGGCAGTAGGGTTTGCAGGCCGCGCATCTCCCCTAGGTCGAAGACCTGGAGGTCTGCCTCTTTGAGTCGCTCCACCTGGCGGCGATCGACGAAGTTGTTGACGAAGACGATGTCGGGCCGGAGCTCGATGATGGTCTCGATGTCGCGCGCGCGCTCGACGCCGATCTTGTCGCCGTACCTCCGCGAGTCTTGGGTCCGAAGTGTGTGCGCGCTGACCGCCAGCAAGCGGCTGGGCTCGATGATCTCGACCAGGACCTGGTCTGCAATGGTGCTCGTGCTGACGATCCGCGCGTAGCTCCGCACCGGAACGTGTTCACCAGCCGCGTCTTGAATCGTGCGCCAGGGCTCGCCCTGCTCCTCGGCAACGCTCTTCCTCGAGACGGCGACCGTGAGGGACGCGGCCGTCAGCAAAGCGCCCACGAGAAGTGCGCTGTTGATGATGTTGACCTGCCTCATCTCACTTCGCTCCGGAGCTGCCCAAGTCCGGCTCGAAACCAATCCGCGCGTTTTCGATCAGCTTGACCCCGTATACCGCTCGGATTGGTGCAGCGCTGATCACGTCTCGGGTGTCGCCCTGCTCCACCACACGGCCCCCCTTCAAGAGGAGGGCGCGATCGGTAGTGCTTCGCGCGTCGGCCAGGTCGTGCAGAACGACGATGAGCGTGTGCTTTCGCTCCGCCAGCGTCCTGATGAGGCGAAGCACCGCAAGCCCTTCGCCCACGTCGAGCGCCGCCGTCGGCTCGTCCAGGAGGAGAATGGGCGCGTCCGACGCAAGCGCACGGGCGAGCAAGACCCGCTGCTGCTCTCCGACCGAAAGGTGGGTGAAGATTCGGTTTCGGAGCGTGTTGGCGTGCGCCGTGTCGAGCGCGTGCTCGACGGCGTCCCTGTCGACGCTGGACATGCCGCCGAACCTGTTCCCGTGGACGTACCGGCCCAGGGCCACGACCTCATGCACCGAGAGCGCTGACATCAGCAGGCTACGCTGCGGCACATAGGACACCAGCTTCGCCCGCTTGCGAGGGGACAGAGACCCGAGATCGGAGCCAGCGATCTCGACCCGGCCCTCGTATGGGACGAGCCCTGCCAGCGCCTTGAGAAGCGTGCTCTTGCCGGCACCATTGGGTCCGAGCAACGCCAACACTTCGCCCGGCTTGGCCTCTACGCTCACATCATGGAGCACCCGGCGGCGATCCAAGGTGACGCCCACGCTCATCGCGCGCAGGGTCGCGAGCTCTTCGCCGTTACGCATACGCGTGCTCCCGGCGAAGCCTGATGAGCAAGAGAAGGAACAGCGGGGCCCCGATCAGGCCGGTCACGACCCCGAGTGGGATTTCGCTGCGTGAGGGAATGATGCGCGCGACGATGTCGCAGGCCACGAGAAAGATCCCGCCTGCAAGCGCCGCTGCGGGAATCAAGCGTCGATGTTTGGTTCCTGCAAACGGGCGCAGCATGTGCGGCACGACGAGGCCCACGAAGCCGACATTCCCACCCACCGATACCGCGCCCGCGACCAAGATGCTGACCCAAATCGCCGACCACCATCGGACGGAGTCCACGTTTGCGCCCAGTGATTGAGCTTCTTCTTCACCGCTCAAGAGCAGATCGAGAGATCGACCCCAGGACCAACAAGCGACCAGGGCCGCCACGATCAGGGGGATTGCGAACGCCAGTTGCCGCGGCCCGGTTCCGCTGACCGAGCCCAACGAGAACGAGACGACGGCTCGCCCCAGCTCCCAGGTTTGCTGTGCGATGCTTGTCACGAATGCGCTCGAGCTCAGGAACAGCGCGCTCAAGACGAAGCCGGTGAGCAGTAGGGCGAGCAGATCTTGCGTGATCCGTAGGAAGAGCAGCAGGACCGCGAGCGCGCCCAAGGCGCCAAGGAAACATCCGATTGGGACGATCATCTCGGGGACGATGAACGTCCCTCCGGCGCCAACGAGCCCATACGAGAGGAGGGCGACCTGTCCGCCGAAGCTCGCCCCTGCCGTCGTGCCGAGGACCGAGGGGCTTGCGAGCGGGTTGCGGAACAGGCCCTGCACGACGACGCCACCGACGGCCAGGGCCGCTCCGGCGATGAACGCCGCGGTCAGCCGGTACCCGCGCAGCTTCAGAAACGTGTCGCGGAGCTGAGGGTCGGCAAGATCGCCCGATCCGACCAGCACGGCGAGCACTGCTGCGATGAGCAAGAGCAGAAACAGCAGGGAATAGAGCCGCACTGCGCCTCCTTACCACGCGGCTCCTGACCGATCGATCCGCTTCGCGGACGATTGACCCTGTGCACCGGATCGGTCATCGTCGGTGCAAGTAGGGAAGCCGGTGAGAGGCCGGCGCGGACCCGCCACGGTATGTGACTGAATGTTCTGTCGTGATGCCACTGGGCGCTGAGCCTGGGAAGGCGACAGGACCTGGGGTTACCAGCCCGGAAACCTGCGAACGTGTGTTTTGTGTCTATCGCCTCGGGGATGGTGAGAGTCGCGCGTCCGGATTTCCGTTCCGTTCGATCGGCCGTTCCCGATCGAGGAACGGGGTTTGGACAGGATCGGGATACGGCGGATCGAGCCAGCAAGGCGATGCTGCCGTCCCGGCCATCGTGCGGCGATCGGGCTCGTTCTGCTTGCGGCGTGGCCCGTTTCAGTGACCGCGCAGTTTGGCGAAACCGCCGAGGTCTCCCGACCCATTCCATCGACCAACTCGCTCGATGCGACCGCGGCGGGCAGTGAGATCCTGATACGCGACCGTATCCTTGCGCAGTCGACCAACCAGCTGCTGCAGGAGTCCGCTGGAACGCGCCTCGTCGCCACCGGAGGCCCCGGCAGCTTCCTATGCCTCCGATTGCGCGGAGTGGCCTGCGACCAGGTCACGGTGCTGCTCGGCAACGTGCCGATCAGCAGCTCCGATACCGGGACGTTCGACCTGGGCTTGGTCCCGCTCGAAGCACTCGATGGGTTCGAAGTGTATCGCGGCGGGGCACCGGCCTGGCTCAGCGAGGGCGCGGTGGGAGGCGTGTTACGGTTGATGCCCCGCACCTACAAGGAAAACGAATTGGGCGCTCGCGTCACCGGGGGCAGCTTCGGCACCTGGGGCGCGAATCTCTACGGCGCGGCCGCCGGCAAGAAGGTGCAGGTCTTTGGCACCGCCGGCGCCGGGGGTGCCAAGAACGACTATCCGTACATCGACGACAACGGAACACGATTCAATCCCAGCGACGATACCGAGCGCACTCGCCAGAATGCAGACTTCCTCGGAGGCTTCGGTTTCGCGAACCTGGTTGCCGAAACCAGTGAATCGAGCCGGCTCGACGTGGTGTTTCTCGGCTTGGGCGGCGAGCGCGGGGAACCCGGTCCCGGCTCCAGCCCGGCGTTGCAGGCGCGCACCCAGTCGACGCGCCTAATCGGCTCGGTCTCCTGGCTTCAGGAGGAGGATGGAGC
>JBAVOF010000025.1:0-4206 GCA_049691835.1 Polyangiales bacterium | reverse complement strand
TCCTCGCACCGGTGTTGGTGAAGAACGGCGAGGTGTATACGTACCGCGAGGAAGGCGAGTGGGTGGTCCTGTACGGGCAGCAGCCGTTCTACGACTTCCTGCCGAAAGTGCTGACGGACGCGCAGGTGGAAGCCTTCGGCCAGGAGATGGGCTTGTTTCACCGGGCATGCCTCGAGATCTCCGACCGCGTGAAGCCGACCTGGCAGTCGCTTGGCGCCGACGTGGCCAGCCTCCACGATGCGATCGGGAGCTCGGAGTGGCGGCGCGACCGAGGGTTCATGGACTCCGCGATCGGCTTCGTCCGAGCGCACTGCGATGCGTTTCTCGGCAATGCCGACGACCTCGGGTACCACGAGTGGACGAAGATCCCGGTCCTGATCGACTGGAACATCGGAAACTTCTCGGTTGGCATGGACGGGGACGGCTTCAAGTTCTTCTCCCGCTGGGACTACGACTGGTTTCGGATCGAGCCGCGCATGCTCGATCTATATTTCTGCGCGCGCGTCGTCCGCGCGGAGGGTGACCAAACCGCCTTCAGCTACACGGTCGAGCCGCTGCTTGATGAGCGTTTCAAGAAGTTCCTCCGCGCCTATCACGAGGTCCATCGTCTCACAAAGGAGGAGTTGCTCTTCCTGAAGGAGGCCTACCGCTTTTTCATTCTCAACTACGTGCTGCGCGTCGGAGAGCACTTCTTCCGCCCGGAGATCTGCCACCGGCTGCAGCAAGAGGCGGTCGAGGAGTACCTGCCGCATCTGGAGCTGGTGGACTTCGAGTCGCTGCTGGACGTGCTGTAGGGGGGATCGCCCGGGCGCGGCGGAACACGGCGCGGGGGCTCCACGAACGGCTCGGCTTGCAAACCTGGCCGGTTGGGTTGGGGGCCGATCGTCATCCCAAGGCCCAGGCGATGAAGCAGACCATCCGGTTCCAAGAGCGACGTATCGGCGCTAAGCGCGCGTTTTCATAGGCATCAGCCATGGTCGTCACCTCTGTTCTCCAGAACTGACAGGATTGTTAATAATGCCCGGCGCCCGGGAGCGCAAGGCCGGTTCGCCTCCCTGCGGCGCTTCTCGTTGCGCCGGGGCGACGATTGCAGCTGGGATAGAACGCTCCATATCTGCAGGTGTGGATTTGAATCAGGTGACGCTCCCGTCCCGGGATGTGGCGCGAGCGGCTGAATTCTACCGGAGGCTCGGGCTCCTACAGATCGTGGAGGACTTGCCGAAGTATGCTCGCTTCGAGCTGCCGACCGGCTCTGCGACGCTCTCACTCGAGCTATCCGACGGGCCGCTCTCCTCCTCGGGGGCGGTCGTTTATTTCGAGTGCGCCGACCTCGATGCACGGGTCGCCAACCTGCGAGCCCTCGGGATCCAGATCGACGGACCGAACGATGAGCCGTGGCTGTGGCGCGAAGCCCGCCTCGCCGATCCGGACGGCAACGTGCTGTGCCTCTACCACGCTGGACCAAACCGAAAGAACCCCCCCTGGCGGATCTCCGGTGTCTGAGGTTCGGGGCCGGGCGCGCCCCGGAAGTACTCAGTGAACGCGCCTAGGTGGCGATCGATTCGCTGATGTAGGTGGGGATGATCCCCGAGCTTCGGATCATCAGGTCCGCTTGTTCGGGGAGCGTGTTGCCCGAGAGCACCAGGGTCGTATCGAAGCCAAACGTGTTGGCTCCGATGATATCGGTGCGGAGCGTGTCACCTACGAACAAGACGTCTCGTCTCTTGACCTGCGGGAGTTGTTCGCGAGCGCGCGCCAGGGCGTAGGCGAACATCATCGAGTCGGGCTTTCCGAAGCGGACGAAAGTCTTTTCGGTGATGTCTGCGAGGAGACCGCCCAGGCTTCCGACGGCGATCGCGATCTCGTTGCCGCGCGTGGGATACGTGATGTCGGCGTTGGCCACGATCACCGGAACGTTTCTCCGGCGAATCAGATTCAGCGCTGCGTTGACGTCGCGGAACCAATCGAATCCCTCGTCGTCCAAGAGAATGATCGCAACCACTTTGTCTTTGTCGCTGCACTCCGCGACGGGGATCGGGATCTGGCCTGCGATCTCGATGTAGTGCGCCGACTCCGGCTTGCCGAGATAGGCAACCTTGCCATACGGAATTTGTCGCTCCAGGTACTCCGCCGCGAGAAGACCCGAAGAGATGTACCGCTTGGGCGGCAGGACCTCGCCTCCGGCTTGCTGCGCGTAGCGCTCGGCCATCGATTCGGGGGAGCGGGAAGAATCGTTCGTGACTACGAACACTTCTTTGCCGGCGGCGATCAACGAGGTGACGGTTTCCAATGCGCCCTCGATCAGCCCGGTCGAGCTCTTCAGCACGCCGTACGCATCGAGAAAGATGACGGAGTACTTTTCGGCCGTCTTGCGAAACGAAACCAAGTCCATGGCACGGACATATTCGTTCCGCGGGGTCCGGTCAATCGACGGCGCGGCTGCGCGTGCAGGGAGACGCCGCAGTCGAAGACCGCTTGTTCAGGCGAAGCGGCGCCGCGTCAGCGAGGCGCCTGCCAGCAGCAACCCGATCAACGAAAAACCGACGCGACCCGTGGTCCCCGGAGAGGCACTGCACCTGTCGCTCCCGTTGGGCTCCCCGTCGGCGTTCTTGCGATGTGCGTTTTGCGCATCGAATTGTTGCGACGGCTTGCCGAGGAACTCGAGATCTTCTTTCGCATCCTCGAGCAGCGCTGTCCGGCTACAGAGACTGACCCTCAGGGGATCGGCTTCGTCTTCGACCGCATAGACCAGATAGGTCAGGCCTTTCACGAAGCCATAGCCGCAGGCGGCGCTGCTCCCAGCCGTGTGAACCTTGATCTCTTCGCCGAGCGTGCCCTTCCAGACTTGCTTCACGCGGAGGGTGATTTCGAGCCCACCGAAACGGGTCGCTTCATTCGGCACGATGTCGGTGACCTCGCCGGTGAACACCGCATGTGACGACGAGAGGCCTTCCGATGGGGATAGCTTCATGCAGGAGCAGGCACGCGCCTGGCTCGCGTGGGCCACACTCAACAAGCCGAGAGCCAAGATGACGAACCAACGCATGGGTTACGTTGTAGCACGGCTGTGAGGCAGGCCCGAGCTTGCCTTTGACACTGCTTTGGGGGGCGGCTACAAAGGCCGCCCGCGCGCGAAGCAGCGTGCGGCGAGCATTGAAATCCTTGCTTCTTGGAGAGGTGGCCGAGTGGTCGAAGGCAGCCGCTTGCTAAGCGGCCGTACGGTGTAGAGCCGTACCGGGGGTTCGAATCCCCCCCTCTCCGCCAGTCGGGGCGCTTGACGCTCTAGACGAGACCGCTACGTTGCGCGCCTCGGGGACTCATAGCTCAATTGGATAGAGCACCGGCCTACGGAGCCGGGGGTTGGAGGTTCGAATCCTCCTGAGTCCGCCGCCTAGCATCGTGCGAACGTGAGTAACAACTCTGTTCTCGCATGTGCATGCCGGCGCGCGGCGGAACACGACGCGGGGGCTCCGCGAACCGCTCGGCTTGCAAAGCTGGCCAGTTGGGAACTATCAGCTGTCTGAGCCGGCAGACCCGAGGACCCGCAGTGACCGAGGGCTCATCGCAGCCGGGGACATCGTGGTGCCCCGCTTCGAAAGGACACACAAGTGTGCCTGAAGCTAGGTTGCATCCCCAAGAGGTGACCCTTCTGTGGTAGTGTTCGTTCGAACAGGCTGCGAAGGAGGAGCGTATGGGTGCCGATCCCGATGAGCGAGGCAGGAACGCGCCCGTTCCAGCTTCGCACGAGCTGCGTTCTCAAAGGTCGATGGGCCGGACAGCCGCACGCTTGGCCGGAGGGTTCCTGGGTGTTCTCGTGCTCGCGATGCTTCCCGGTATCAGCACGTGCAACACCACGTGCACCTACGTGGATCCCTGGGGCAACCCGGTTCGGCTCGCGTGCGTGGAGTGTTCCGTCGCGGGCTCGGTCCCGTGCATGCGGAACGCTTGGTACTTGCCGGTTGGTTCCACGTGTCTGGACGAGCAACGACCCACGTTGGCGGACGGGAGCTCATGTGATTTTGAGGGCGCCGCCGGCGAGTGCATCGCGGGGACCTGCGCCCACAAGCGCACGTGGAGCCCGCCCGCGTTCATCTACTCCGTCGACTCCGGGTACTTGGGAGCGTTGGATGTGAACGCGAATGGCCAGTACGCCACGACCTGGGTGGAGGAGATAGTGACCCCAGGGCCTCCCACTCCGGTGGTGGA
>JBAVOF010000024.1:0-12661 GCA_049691835.1 Polyangiales bacterium | reverse complement strand
ACTGGCAGCGCGAAGTCGACGTTCGCGGCCTGCCTCATGCGGGGGCTGGAGGCGTAGTCCGACACAGACGGCGGAGCGCTCTATCGGTTCTCGTGGATCTTCCCTCGCGTCCGCGAAGGCGCTGGTATCGGTTTCACGACCTCATCCGACGAGCTCGGCAAGGGCGACTCGTTCGCGCACCTGCCCGACGAGCGCATCATCGCCAAGCTCGAGAGCTCCGTTCGGGAGCACCCGTTGCTCCTGCTGCCTCGCGAGGTGCGCCAACGACTCATCGGGCAGATGTACGAGTCGTCCGGCATCACAGAAGCGGCTCCCGACTGGGTCTGGACCGGGCAGCTCGGCCGCAAGAATCAACAGATCTTTCAAGCTTTGCTGACGGCATACCGCGGCGACCTCGACCGGGTGCTAGCGCACATACAAATCGAGCGCTTCAACATCTCACGACGCTACCGCGTCGGTGCGGTGACCATCGGTCCACAGATGTCCGTCGATGCGTCCGAGCGGCAGATCACAGCGGATCGATCGATCGAATCGCTGCCCGCCTCGTTGGGCGCGCTGACCTTGTTCGAGCCTTACGGAGAGCTCGTCGACGCGTCCGGCGGCGTGGTCGAGTTCAGCGATTTGCTCAAGCGGCCGCTCGAGGCTTGGAAGTACCTGCTTCTCGCGATCGAAACGGGCGAGGTATCGCTCCCGATGTCGAATCTGCCGATCAACGCGGTCATGGTTGCCAGCTCGAACGAGCTTCACTTGAGCGCGTTTCGCCAGCATCCCGAGTACAACTCGTTCCGCGGGCGTATCGTTCGAATTCGAATGTCGTATCTCCTAGACGTGCATCGCGAGCGCGAGATTTACGATGGCCAGATCGTTCCCCAAATCGCAAAGCACGTCGCACCTCACACCACATATGTCGCCGCGCTATGGGCCGTGCTGACGCGGTTGCGGAAGCCCGACGCGTCGCGGTTCGAAGACAGCGACCTCGGTACGATCGCAGCATCACTGACCCCACTGGAAAAGGCCGACCTCCTTACCGATGGCGTCGTTCCGGCGCGACTGGATGCGGATCAAGCCAAGATCCTCGTCGGTGGGATCGCGGACGTCGAGCTGCAGGGTGCGACGACCTCAGACTACGAAGGCATCAACGGGGCCTCTCCACGTGAGATTCGAATGCTGCTCCTCGATTCCACGACCGATCCTGATGCCCCCTGCGTGTCACCCGTGACGTTCCTGAATCGGTTGGCGGAGTTCTGCGCCCGAGACGACTACGACTTCCTGAAGGAGCAGCCGGACGGCAAGTACAGAGACCACAGCGATTTCGTGGACGTCGTCAGAGAGAGATGGCTCGATATCGTGGAGGGTGAGCTTCGAGCGGCAACCGGGCTGATCGACGAGAACAGCCATCTCGGGCTCCTCGATCGCTACGTGACGCAGGTTTCACACTGGGTGAAAAAGGAGCGGGTCTTCAACCCCGTGACCGGGAAAGACGAGGTCGCCGACCTCGAGCTCATGAAGAGCGTGGAGGACAAGCTTGGCGTCGACGACGCGGCGGCCTTTCGAAACGATGTGCTCAACGCCATCGCCGCCTGGGCAATCGACCACCCTGATCAGGACGTTCGGTACAAAGAGCTCTTCCCGCGCTACATCGAACAGTTGCGCCAAGCGTACTTCGGCGAGCGGCACGCCCAGGTGGGCGAGATCGGGCAAGCCATCGTTGCCATGCTGGAAGACGATGACTCGCTGCGGGAGGAGCTGCGAGAAGCAGCTCAACAGGCGTTGCAAGTCTTGATCGGCGTCTACGGCTACGAGCGTTCGAGCGCGAAGGTCGCCATCGGCGCGCTCGTCGATGCGCGATATCGCGATTGACCGGCTTCAGTTGTTGACCGATTGCCGTTGCCGGCGACGCTCCATTGCCTCGGCCGCAAGGCGCCGGTCTTCGTCGGTTTGGGAGAGGAGAGGCGGCACGGGGCAGGGTTTGCCGTCGTCGCCCAGATTGACGAACGTGGTTCGTGCATCCGCGCAGAGCGCCCGCTTTCCAGTCACGGCGTGCTCGCGTTCGACTCGCACACCAATCTCCATCGAGCTGGTAAACGCCGCGTTGAGCCGTGCGGTCAAGCGAACCACGTCACCGATCTTGATGGGCGCCCTGAACTCGAGCGCATCGACGCGCGCGGTCACCGACACCCGCCCGCAGTGTCGCTTTGCGGCGATCGAGCTGCAAATGTCGATCCAGCTCATGATTACGCCACCGAACGCGGTCCCGATGGCATTGGCGTGTTGCGGCAGAACGAGCTCGGTCATTTCCGTAAACGACTCCGACGGGGTCTTGGGGTGCATGAGCGGAGCATAGGGTGTGCGGAGGCCCGATTAAAGGCATAATCGAATCGTGGAGCTGCTTTACACCCGTGAGGAGTCGCGCGACGTCGATCGAACGGCCGTCGAAGAGCTCGGCGTCCTCAGCCTACTGCTGATGGAGAACGCGGGGCGCGGAGCGACGGACACGATCTGCGAACTGTTTGGAGAGCGTCTGGGCAAGGTCGTCCTCGTCGGAGGGCCCGGTCAGAACGGAGGCGATGCCTGGGTCATCGCCCGACGCCTGAGCTTGCTCGGCCAGCGGCCCCTCGCAGCTCTGCTAGGGCATTCGACCCGTTTGCACGGCGACGCCAAGTCCAATTGGGTGCTGCTCGAGAAACTCGGCATCGACACGGTGGAGGTTGCTCCGGAACACGCAGCTTCGCTTCACGAGCACCTCCGGGGAGCGACGCTCGTCGTCGACGGTCTCTTCGGCACGGGTCTCGATCGGCCGGTTGATGGCGGCTATGCGGACGCGATTCGCGCCATGGACGACGTCTCGGTGCCCCTGGTGGCGCTGGACTTGCCGAGCGGGCTTGACGCGAACACCGGCGCCATACTCGGGGTGGCACCGCATGCATCGTTGACCGTCACCTTCGGTGGGCAAAAACGCGGCCTTCATCAATATCCGGGCGTCGAGCATGCGGGCCTGGTCCGGGTGGCGGACATCGGAATCCCCGTCAGACGGCCAACCGCGGCGAGCTTGTGGACCGGTGGCGACCTCCGCACGCTGATCGCAGCTCGCCCCGAGGATGCTCACAAGGGAACGAACGGCCATCTGCTCGTCATCGGTGGCGCACCCGGAAAGACTGGCGCTGCCGTGCTTGCAGGCCGTGCTGCGTTTCGTGCTGGCGCCGGCCTCGTGACGATCGGCGCGAGAGCGGATGCACGGGCTGCGCTCGAAGAGAAGGTCATCGAGCTGATGACCGAGGTGCTTCCCGACCGCGCCGATCGATCAGCGGTGGAGGCATTGTGCGAAGGAAAGCGCGCCGTGGTGCTTGGACCGGGGATGGGGCTCGACGAGACGGGTCACGCCTGGGCGAGCGCCTTTGCGTTGCACGCGCCGGTGCCGACCGTGATCGACGCTGACGGACTCACCAACCTCGGGCAGGCTGGGTTATCGACGTTGCAGCGCGCCGCCGCGCCGAGAATTCTCACTCCGCACCCCGGTGAAGCGGCCCGTCTGCTCGGCCGATCGAGCGCCGCGGTGCAGTCCGACCGTTACGCGGCCGCCGAGGCCCTCGCTAGAGCGTCCGGGCAGGTGATCATCTTGAAGGGTGCGCGCAGCGTAGTCGCCGCTCCTGGTGAGCTTCGCGTTTGCGCCGAGGGAACGCCGGCACTCGGGGTTGCAGGGACGGGCGACGTGTTGAGCGGTGTGGTCGGCGCGCTGGTGCTGACCCTGTCACCCATCGATGCGGCGCTCGCCGGAGCGCTCTTGCACGCGCTTGCGGGGCTGGAGGCTGCGGTGGGAGACCGCGGGCTGATCGCATCGGAGGTGGCGGATGCCGTGCCCGTCGTCTTGGCCGAGGTGCTCCGGGGCTGAGACGCGTGCAGGACGACAGGTTGACACGACAGCGTGTCACCGGGGCGACAAGCTGACCGCGCGACCCCGTGGAATTCTCGAAACCCCTGTGTTTTCGGCATGGCATCGACGTTGCAATGAAGTCGAGGTGGAGACCATCTCGATGCAGAATCAAGAGCAATACAAGGAAGAAATCCTGCCCTGCGTGCCCGAGCTCTCTCGGACCGCCCTTCGATTGGCGCGTGGCACAGCGCTTGCCGATGACCTGGTTCAGGAAACCCTGGCCCGCGCCTGGCAAGCACGGCAGAGCTACCAACCGGGGACGAACGCCCGCGCCTGGACCCACCGGATCCTGTTCAACACCTACATCAACCACTACAGGAAGAGGAAGCGCGAATGGGAGGCGCTCGACGAGCTGCGCGGCTGTCGTGAGCTGGGCTCGAGACACCCCCACGACGGGTTCGGCGACGAAGTCGTCGCCGCGTTGCGCGCGCTGCAGCCGGAGTTCCGCGAAGCTGTCGAGCTCGTCGACCTTCGTGAGCTCTCGTACCAGGACGCCGCCGACCGGCTGGCATGCCCCGTTGGGACCGTCATGTCCCGGCTCCATCGCGGCCGAAAACGTCTCCGAAGCGCCTTGCAAGGCTACGCACAAGAGCAGGGGATCCTGCGCCCGGCAGCCTAGCTGACGTTGACTGGCCATAGGTACTCGACAAAACCGATGTGAAAACCACAGGATATGCGCTAAACACCCGTGAGCCTTGACGAAACCGCCCGAAGTTACATATTGCCGGGCATGGCCAAGACATATGCTGACCTGCTTCAAGAGGTGAAATTCGCCATTCGGCAGGTGTCCCTCGAAGACTTGAAGGACCGCCTCGACGCGGGCGAGGAGCTGATCCTCCTCGATGTTCGCGAGAAAGACGAGTGGCGGCAAGGGCATGTGCCTGGCGCCGTTCACATCCCGCGGGGCTTCCTGGAAATGCAGGCAAGCTCCCGATTGCCGGACCAGAACGCGAAGATCGTCACGATATGCGCGGCGGGGATCCGTTCTGCCTTTGCTGCCAAGGTGCTGCAAGATCTCGGTTACACCAACGTGGAGTCCGCGAACCCCGGCTTCAATCAATGGAAAGATCAGGGCTTCCCAACCACGCAGCCGTTCGCGTTCACGGATGCACAGCTGAACCGCTACTCGCGGCACCTGCTGCTGCCCGAGGTGGGGGAGCAAGGCCAAGCGAAGTTACTGCAGGGGCGTGTGCTCTTGCTTGGCGCGGGCGGCCTCGGGTCCCCGGCGGCGCTTTATCTTGCGGCCGCAGGCGTCGGCACGATCGGCATCGTCGATGCAGACACCGTCGACGAGTCGAATCTCCAGCGTCAGATCTTGCATGGTCTGGATCGCGTGGGCCAGCCAAAGGTCGACAGCGCGAGACGCACGATCGAGAACCTCAATCCCGACGTGAACGTGATCACGTTCAACGAGCGCCTCACCCGGCAGAACGTCGATCGCATCTTCGATCAGGATTGGAACGTCATCGTCGACGGTCTCGATAACTTCGCAACTCGGTACTTGGTCAACGATGCGAGCGTGTGGAAAAACATCCCCGTCGTCCATGGTTCGATCTTTCGCTTCGACGGACAGGTCACCACCTTCTGGCCGCATCACGGGCCATGCTATCGCTGTTTGTACCCGGAGCCGCCGCCTCCTCATTTGGCGCCCTCCTGCGCCGAGGCTGGTGTTCTCGGGCTCCTTCCGGGCGCCATAGGCACGCTCCAAGCGACCGAGGCGGCGAAAATCATCTTGGAACGCGGGGACCCGTTAGTCGGGCGCCTCCTGCAGTATGACTCGCTCCAGATGGAGTTCCGCACGTTCAAGCTGCGCAGGAACAAGGATTGTCCTGTCTGCGGAGATCATCCCACCATCACCGAATACATCGACTACGAGCACTTCTGCTCCGGTGGTTGAGATGGCGGGGTCGGGCGAGGCCTGAGTTTGCGCGGACTCTCGTTCATCTCCTGGTACACTGAGCCCATGCGGTGGGCGATTGTTCTGTGGAGCGTATCGGCGCTGGTCGCTTGCGAGGACCGGGCGGCCCTCGAACGTACCGAGCACCAACTGCGCAATGAGGACTTGCAGCGTGTCCGGGCTCTCGTTCGCAATGATCTGGAGCACCACCAGGCAGGTGTAGAGAAGGCTGCCGCGAAGCTCGGCCCTGGTTTTGCGCTCAGCGACTCGGTTGAACGGGAGGTGCAAGTGCGAGCCGCCCTGAGGATTCTCCAGCAACCCAAGAAGGGCATTGATGAATTCGTCGCATCCCCCATGGCGTTCCTAGCGGCGATTGGAGCTGACGGGGTAGTGATTGCACGCGATCGAGAGCCTGATCGAATGAAGGGCCAGGACTTCGCGTCGCGTTTCGAAGTCGTGCGCCTGGCCCTTCGTGGTGCAGCAACGACCGGCCTGGGGGAATTCTACGCTCAGGATCCCAACGCGCCTTCATCCTGGTCCATCCTGTTCGCCGCGCCGTCCGTCCAAGCCGGCAGGGTCGTCGGCGTGGTCCTGGCGGGCATTCCGCTCTCGCGCCTGGCGCAGCGTCTGAGCCGCCAGTTCCGCGTGGAGCAGAAGGAGGGGGCTCCCGTCTGGGTGTACCTTTACAAGGGTCAGCGCCTGTTCCACTGGGATACCCCGCCGGAGGTCGATGCCCTGATCCGAGATCCCGCAGCCCGTGCCGAGGCGCTTGCGGCATCGCCTAGCGGCTACACCGAAAAGACGCGCCTCCAAGGAGCGCTCCAGGTCTATGGCGTGTTCCCGCTTACGCTGCTCGGCCCCGACGTCGGGACCATCATCGTTCGCACGCCTGAGTGAAGTTTGACCGCTCGCCCCGGTCTGGCGAACACTGGTCGCGTGTCGCGGGGGAGCTGGTCATGGAGTGCCTGGGGCTGTGCCGCCGCCTTTTTCGCGCTCGGTGCCTTTCCTCTCTACAGCATCGACGCCTACGGCCATCTCGCCCAAGGCCGACAGATCGCCGAGCTCGGCCGCGTTCCGACCCTGGACCCGTTCTCCTTCTGGAGGCCGACGCCACAACCCTGGAGCAACTACGAGTGGGCCTACGATTTGGCCACCTGGCTGATCTACGATCATCTGGGGCCGAGCGCCCTCATCCTGATCAAGTGTCTGCTCCTGGCCGCCCTTGGTTACATGCTCGTCTTGCTCGCGTGCCGTCTCGCTCGAGGTGCCGAGCTCGCAGGACCGCTCGCGGCCGTCCTGCTGATTTCGTTTGCACCGCTCGCGCGGATTCGCTTCACGGTGCGACCGCAGATCATCGGACTGGTGCTGCTCGCGGTTCTGCTCCTCGGCATTAGTGCCCTGTACTCGGAGCGAACCTCAGGGCGTGCCAGGCGCTGGGTCCTCATCGCACTCGGTCTGATGCAGGTCCTATGGGTGAACATGCACGGGTCCCACTTGCTCGGGGTGCTGGTCACCGTCCTGTTCGCCGGGTTCTCGATCGGCACGCCCGCCTTACGGTGGATGCTCGGGCTCCTCGTGGTGCAGCTGGCTGCCACGGCTTGCACCCCGTTTGGCATCGGCATCGTGACCGACGCGCTGTCCCACGCCTTCCGTCCCGAGTACCGCGAGCTCGTGACCGAATGGGGCCCCTGGTCTCCCGAGCATCCGCTGTATCTTCTAGTCGGACCGATGATCAGTGCCGTCCTGGTGCTGGTGGCGATGCGTCCCGTGACCGGATCGAGCCGATTCGGTCTCGCGTACGGTGTGTTCTGTGTAGTGGTGAGCTTCATGGGCTTCCGCTCCATTCGCTTCGTCGCCCATCAATTGCTCTTCACGGCACCCCTGGTAGCGGCCGGCCTTGCACAGTTGCGGCCGTTTCGAGGTTTGTCGCGGGCAGCGCGGATCCTCTTTGGCTTTGCCACGGTCTCGGCGCTCTGGGTGGCGCCGCGGCTCGAGCCCTTCGTTCCCTTCGGATTCGGGGAGCCGCGGCTTGGACACGGATTCGAGGTTGCGGCGGTGATCAACGAGACTGTACAAGATCCCCGGATCCTTGCGCCCATACAGGAAAGTTGGCCGCTCATGTTTGCCGTTCCCAAGGGGCGCTTCCTCGTCGATGGGCGCGTGCCGTTCTACGGGCCCTCGTTCATTCGGCAAGTGACCGACAGCTTCAGTGACCCCGCGGCTTTGAGCGCGCTGCTCGAGGCCTATGAGGTCAATACCGTCGTGCTCGATCACACACGGGCGGACCAGCGTGCAGCCGTCGAATATCTGTGGCGAGCCCCGGGTTGGTCCCTGGGGCAGGTACAGGACCGGCAATCGTTGTTCGTGCGTCTCACCAGCGCGCCCGCGTTGATCCCGTTGACGATCATCGGACCGGGATACCGGGTGGGCCGACTTCTCGAAGCCGGGGTTCCGGATGCCGAGGTCGAAACCGAAGCAGGCAGAGTCGGCTACCATCACAATTCGAAGGCGATCCAGGGATGGATCCAAGGACTGATCGCGCTTCGCCCGCTCGCCCGGGACGGTGAGCGCGCTGGGGTTCGCATCTGCCGTTCAGCGGAGGAGCGGCAGAGCGCCCGACAAGCATACCAGTCCCTGTCCGTCGCAGCTGAGATCTACCCCGGCTTCGATGCGATCGAGCTCTACCGCGCCATGGCCGCAATCGCGGCGTGCGACGTACCTCAGGCCCGTGAGGCGCTCGGCCGGGCGGCGTACTCCGGAGAGACACGCGAAACCTCGCTGCTAGCGCTGGAGCTCGCCCTGCGTACGGACAACGATGATGCCCAACGGGCCGCGGCCCTCGCGCACCTCGATCGGCTCTTGGCTCACCCCGAAACCAGTGTCGATCCCTGGGTTGTCGCGATCGGGCACGACCGCAACAGCCGGTGCCCTTGACATTGGTCCCTCCGGCGCCTCAACGATCGACCTCCAACGCTTGAAGCGCTTCGAGAGGCGAGATCGTCAGCCGCCAGGGCGCGAGCACGCTAGGCAGATCGACTGCGCGTCGCCACTGCGATAGAAAACGCTCACGCGGCCACATGGTGGCACCAAAACGAGCGAGATGCTCGGTATGCACCTGGCAGTCGACGACGCGGAAACCCCAGACCGCCAAGTGCCCCAGCAACGTCGTGAAGGCCACCTTGGATGCGTCCGGTTCGAGGGCGAACATCGATTCTCCGGCGAAGGTGCGCCCGAGCGCCACACCATAGAGTCCGCCGACCAGCTGACCATCACGCCAGGCTTCGATGCTGTGGGCGTAACCCAGCTCGTGAAGCTGGAGATAGCCTTCCTGGAGCTCCCGCGTGATCCACGTTCCCTGTTGGTGCGGCCGTGGCATGGCTGCGCAAGCGCTGATCACGTCCCCAAAGACCGAGTCCGCCGTGATGCGAAGCGACGAGCGTCGGATCACCTTGCGCAGGGAGCGTGGCACGTGGACGGCCGTCGGCTCCAACGCGAAACGCGGGTCGGGCGAAAACCAGAGCAACGGGTAGCCGCGGGCGGGCCACGGAAAAATGCCATTGCGGTAGGCGAGCAGGAGCCGCTCCGGCGACACGTCCCCGCCCACCGCGACGATGCCTTCCTCGTTGGCATCTTCGGGCTCGGGGAACGAGAGCGCCTTGTCGAGTAGGTACACGGGCATCAGCGGACCACTAGGCTAGCGCACTGCGGGTCCGGCGGGTGGTTCCTCGCCGCTAGGCCTCGATGGGCGGGGCGTTCGTTCCCTCGAAGGTCAGGACGATGTCGCCGTCCCACACATCTGCTAGCGCCATGCCACCCTCCGTCAGCTTGCCGAAGACCATCGCCTCTGCGAGGGGCTTCTTGAGCTTCTGCTCGACGAGGCGAGCCATGGGGCGCGCGCCCATCTGAGGGTCGTACCCATGCTCTGCGAGCCAGTCGCTCGCCCCTCCGCTGAGCTCCAGCCGGACCTGCTTCTCTGCGAGCAAGTCGCGAAGCAGCGCGACCTCTTTGTCGACCACCATACGGATGATCTCCCGGCGGAGCCCGCTGAAGTACACTATCGCGTCGAGACGGTTCCGGAATTCCGGTGTGAAGATCCGTTCGATCGCTTGCCGCGCTCGGCCGGTGGCGAAGTCCTTGGGGTCGTCGCCGGCGCTGAAGCCGACGACCTTTTCGGTCGCCTCGAATGCGCCCGCGTTGGTCGTCATGACCAGCACGATGTTGCGGAAGTCCGCCTCGCGACCGTTGTTATCGGTGAGCTTGGCGTGGTCCATGACCTGCAGAAGGATGTTGAAGAGCTCCCCGTGCGCTTTTTCGATTTCATCCAGAATCACCACCGCGTGCGGATGCTTGCGCACCGCGTCCGTCAGAAGCCCGCCTTGGTCGAACCCGACGTAGCCCGGGGGCGCACCGATCAGGCGCGACACAGAGTGGCGTTCGCCATATTCGCTCATGTCGAACCGCAAGAGCTCCACACCCATCACGCGCGCGAGCTGTCTGGCCAACTCAGTCTTGCCGACGCCGGTGGGACCGGCGAACAAGAACGAGCCGATCGGCTTGCGGTCCGCCCTCAGTCCCGCCCGCGCGAGGGTGATTGCGCTCACGACCTTGTCGATCGCCTCGTCTTGGCCGAAGATCACCTTGCGGAGCTCGGGGCCGAGCTCCCTGAGTTGGTCGCGCTCCTTGGCGCTCACGGACTCGACCGGCACCCGAGCCATCTTGCTGACGACCTTCTCGATTTCTCTGATGGTAATTCGGTGGGTACGCTCTGCAGCAGGGCGCATACGCTCGAGCGAGCCGGCTTCGTCGATGACGTCGATCGCCTTATCCGGCAAGAACCGGTCGACGATGTGTTTTTGCGCCAAGTGCGCTGCGGCTTCGAGTGCCTCGTCGTCATACTTCACGTCGTGGTGCTCTTCGTAGTACTGGCGTAGGCCTTTGAGGATCTCGACGGTGTCTTCCACGCTAGGCTCATGCACCTCAATTTTTTGGAACCGGCGGGCTAAAGCCCTGTCGCGGTCGAGATGCTTGAAGTCGGCATGGGTGGTGGATCCCAAGCATCGGAGCTTACCCGAGGCCAGTGCGGGCTTGAGGATGTTCGATGCATCCATCGAGCTTCCGGTCGTCGCGCCGGCTCCGACGATAGTGTGAATCTCATCGATGAAGAGGATGGCGTTGTCGATCTCTTGCAGGCGCTTCATGATCGCCTTCAACCGTTCCTCGAACTGCCCACGGAACTTCGTGCCTGCCAGAAGCGCGCCCATGTCGAGGGAATAGAGCCGGGCTCCTTGGAGAACCTCGGGCACCCGTTTTTGGTAGACCCTCAGGGCGAGGCCTTCCGCGATCGCGGTCTTGCCCACGCCGGGCTCGCCCACGAAAACCGGATTGTTCTTGCGCCGGCGGCACAGGACTTGAACCGTGCGATCGAGCTCCTCGTCGCGGCCGATCAACGGGTCGATCCGTCCCGCCGCGGCCTCGGCGATGAGGTCCGTGGCGAAGGCTTCGAGCGGGTCACGCACAGCTGCCGACTCGTCATCGTCCTCATCAAAGTCCGTGTCGGTGTAGGCATCGCTTTCTCCGGGTACGATGTCGGTTCCAACGCCGTGTGAGATGTAGCGTTTGAGGTCGAGCGCGCTCACGCCTTCTTCTTGCAACAAGAAGGCCGCGTACGACTCCTCCTCCTTCAAGACCTGCACGAGCACGTTGCTCCCATCGATCGTCTTCATTTCCGACGAGATGGCGTGAATCGCGGCCCGCTGAAGGACTCGCTCCACGGCAAGCGTTTGACGCGGCTCGACCGTCACGCTCTCGGGCACGCGCGAGAGACGGGCCTGCATGAACTCCTCGAGCTGTTTTCGCAGTCGCCGGATGTCCGCCCCACACGCCCGAAGGGCCTTCGAGGCACTCGGGTCCTCGGTGAGGGCGAGCAGCAAGTGCTCGAGAGTCACGTACTCGTGGCGCATCAGACCTGCGCGGTCGAAAGCCTTCCGAAGCGTCGCCTGAAGCTCTTTGTCGATGACGGGGCCTGCCATGTCTATGCGTCTTCCTCCTCTTCGGGCTCCATCGTCAGACGGAGAGGAAACTCCTGCTCTCTGGCCATCTGCTCGACCCGCTCGATCTTCGTTTCGGCGACCTCACGGGTGAACACCCCCGCGACGCCCACCCCGTTGTGATGGACGTGGAGCATGATACGAATCGCCTCCTGCTCGTCTCGGTGAAAGACGGTGTGCAAAACCTGAACGACGAACTCCCTGGTGGTGTAGTCATCATTGTGCAGAAGAACCCGATACAGCCGCGGGCGCTTGAGCTTCTTCTCCGGCTTGACCTGCGTCAACGTCCCGGCGTCGTTCTCGAACCTCTCGCCCATGTCCCATTTTAGCGCTTTCTTTGGGCCCGCCCAGCCCTAGCTCCTCGTGGCATTGGCCTAATCTAAGGCCCGGGGCCGAGATCGGCTAGGGGTCACTCCAGCACGAGCTTGAGATAGAAAAGCTGGTTCTGGGCGTTGCGAACGGTGATGGTCGAGTCGCCGGCCGACTGGACTACGAAGCTGTTTCCCGAGGCGTTGGTCGAGTACTCCCCATCAGCATCGAAGCCCGTGTACCCGATCACGACGCTCGGCACCCTGCCGAGCGGGTGTTCGATTTCGTAGGTGCTGCAGCCTCGGAATTCGAGCCAGTAACATTCCTCGCTCGCGATCGGGGGCCAGGGGTGAGACTCCCAGACGCCGTCGGCGTTGGTCTTGTTGCACGGCATCTCGCTCAAAGGCACCAGCCGGTCCTCCGGGTCGCCGCACGGGTCACCACAAGCCGCGGCGAACGTGACGAACAGCGTGAGGG
>JBAVOF010000023.1:0-13158 GCA_049691835.1 Polyangiales bacterium | reverse complement strand
ACGTCCTCGCCCTCGGCTCCGATCAGCCCGAGCCCAAACGGCCCAATCGTCATTCCAGCGAGGAGGTAGCCGAGCACCGAGCCGAGTCCGAGCCGCTTGGCAACGGGTACCGCGATCACCGCTGCGCAGAGATAGACGAACGCCTGAAAGAAGAATCCTTGCTCGTGCATCGTCAGCGGTCCCGCAGCGCGCTCAGCCGCTCGCGGTAATCCGCCGCGTGCTGGCTCATCTGCTCTTTCTTCATTCCGTGAGCGCCGTAGACGACGAACGGAGGCAAGTACTCCATCCCACAAAGTATCGCGGTCCGCTTGATCGGCAGAAGCAGTTCATCGATCGTGTGGGCGTTGTGTCCGTCGGGCTGATATGCCGCTTCGCTTCCTCCAGTCGTAATCGCGCTCATCAATTTTTTTCCAAGAAGGGCGGTCCCGTCGGCTCCGTACGCCCAACCGTGCAAGAGCACTAGGTCTTCCCACTGTTTGAGAAGAGCGGGGGTGCTGTACCAGAAGAAGGGGTGATGCATGACCACGACGTCGTGAGCCTCGAGGAGCCTCTGCTCGCGCTCCACGTCGACGTCGAAATCTGGATAAGCTTCGTACAGGTCGTGGAACGTGACGCCCTCCATTTGGTCGAGCCCGCGCACGAGCACTCGGTTCACGCGCGACCGCTCCAGGGCGGGGTGTGCAAACAAGACCAGGATGCGGTTCGATGCGGCGTCCATCGACGGTTTCCCGCGTACCTTAGCAGCGTCTGTTCACGTCAGGGCCGCTGTTGGCAGCCGGCGACCGGGCATCTAGGTCGCCGCGTCAATCGTTGGGATCCGAGCCCCTCCGGCCGCGGGAGCGCTTTTTCAGGGACTTGACAACCTAGACAAAAGTTAAACAAAGCGGGGATGAGGTCGTTTTGAAAATCGCGGTGGTTGGGACCGGGATAAGTGGTCTGGTCGCTGGATGGCTTCTGCAGCGGGAACACGAAGTGACGGTCTTCGAGGCGCTCGATCGAGTCGGCGGTCACACCAACACGGTGGAGGTCGAGCTTCAGGGTCGTCACTTTGCAGTGGACACGGGTTTCATCGTCCACAACGTGCGCACCTATCCCAACCTGGCTCGAATCTTCGAGGAGCTCGGAGTCGTCACGAAGCCGACGACCATGAGCTTCAGCGTGCGAGAGGAAGCCACTGGCCTGGAGTACTCGAGTCAGGCGATTCTGGCCCGCCGCAGGAACGCGTTAAGCCCTCGAGTCTTGCGGACGGCGCGCGAGATCGTTCGATTCAACGCCGAAGCCCAACGGTTGCTCGAGCAAGCGGGCGAACAGCTCACCCTCGGCGAGCTGCTGCAAACGCGTCGTTACTCTCAGGCGTTCATCGACCTATACATCGTTCCGATGGGTGCCGCGATCTGGTCGACAGATCCAGCACGAATGATGTTTTTTCCTGCACGAACGTTCCTGAGGTTCCTCATCAATCACGGGCTCACCAGCCTCATCGACCGGCCGACCTGGCGAGTTGTGGAGGGCGGCTCTCGGGAGTACGTGGGCCGACTCACGCGTGCCTTTGCTGGCCGGATCCGGACGCGATCGCCTGTGTTGCGCATCCACAGGCACGAGCACGACGTCGAGTTGACGGTTCGCGGGTGCCCGCCGGAGCACTTCGATCGGGTGGTTATCGCCGCTCACAGCGATCAGGCGCTTCAGATGCTCGCGGACCCGAGCGATGCGGAGCGCCAGATCCTGGGCGCGATGCCCTACCAGACCAACGAGGCGGTGTTGCACACAGACGAGTCGCTGCTGCCGCGGCATCGCCGTGCCTGGGCAAGTTGGAACTACCAAGTCCCTGCGGCGCCTCGGGAGCGCGTCGTGGTCACCTACGACATGAATGCCTTGCAAGGTATTTCCAACGCGCCGGCGACCTTCTGTGTGTCCTTGAATGCGGGAGACCGCATCGACCCGTCCAAAGTCCTCTACAGGACCAGGTATGATCATCCTCTTTTCACGGCCGAGGCGGTTGCGGCGCAGCGTCGCATCGACGAGATCAGCGGTAGCCGACACACCTACTATTGCGGGGCGTACTGGCGTTACGGATTCCACGAGGATGGGGTCGTCAGCGCGCTTGCCGTGGCGCGAAAATTCGGAATGGGGCTAGCGTCGACTTGCCCCGATCCCGTGACGCAATCCGAGGCGGCGGCGTGAAAAGCGCACTCTACGAGGGCACGGTTCGTCATCGCCGTTTCGCGCCCGTAGTCCATGCATTTCGGTATCGTGTATTTTACGCCTACCTCGATCTAGCGGAGCTGCCCCAGTCGTTGGATCCGCTTCCTGGTTGGTCGGCAAGCCGACGAGCGCTCGTGCGATTCCGGCGCGAGGATCATTTGGGGGACCCTGGTGTCCCGCTGGATCGATCCGTGCGTGATCTGGTCGAGGAACGTTGCGGGGAGCGGCCAACCGGCCCGATTCGTCTGTTGACCTTTCCGCGAATGTGCGGTGTCTCGTTCAATCCGATTAGCATCTACTACTGCCAGCGACCCGACGAGTCCCTAGGTCACATCGTCGCCGAGGTGGATAACACCCCGTGGGGCGAGCGGCACTGCTACGTGGTGGATGCAGTACGCGACAACTTGGGTACCGCACTCGCGCTCCGCTTTCTGGTACCCAAATCTTTTCACGTTTCCCCCTTCCATGCATTGGCGCAGGAGTACGAGTGGCGATTCAGCCGGCCTGGGGCTTCTTTGGTGGTCCACATGCGTAACTGGGAAGCTGGCGAGGTCAAGACCGATGCAACGCTCGTTCTGCGGCGGCGGCCCCTCGACCGACGCCATGCGATGCTCGCGCTGCTTCGCCACCCGGCCATGAGCCTGTCTGTGCTCGCCGGAATCTACGGGCAAGCCGCTAGGCTCTGGTGGAAGGGCGCGCCCTATCATCCGCATCCCGACCGTCTCTCTGCCAAAGGCATCGCCCGATGAACGAACCGGTCTCGCTTCTGGCTTCTTCCCGCGGCGGTTCGAGCATCGACTTGCCCGCCCGCATCGCACGCGGCCTCGTCATGAGTCGCCTCGAACGCATTGCCTGGGGTGAGCTGACCGTCGTGGATGATGAGGGGTGGCGGGTCTTTGGAATGGGCGAGCCTGGACCGCGTGCGACCGTGCGCATTCGTGACCCGAACGCCTGGACCTCCATCGCACTCGGTGGGAGTCTCGGCGCCGGGGAGAGCTTCATGGACGGGGTATGGTCGACCGACGATCTCGTGGCCACCATCCGCATTCTGCTTCGCACCTCCTTGAGGCTCAGTAACGTGGATGGTGGAGGGTTGGGGCTCGTGCGAAGCACGCTCGACGGCCTCTATCACCGCTTTCGACGGAACACAAGAACAGGCAGTAGGCGCAACATCGGCGACCACTACGACCTCGGCAACGCATTCTATCGACTCTGGCTCGACGAGTCGATGATGTACTCTTCCGCGATCTGGGAACGCGACGACATGACGCTCGAGCAGGCGCAGCGCGCGCGACTCGATCGTATCTGCAAAAAGCTCGCGCTCACTCCCGACGATCATCTCGTCGAGATTGGCACGGGGTGGGGGGCGATGGCGTTGCACGCCGCTGCCCACTTCGGCTGTCGTGTGACGACGACGACGATCTCTCGCGAGCAACACGAGCTTGCCAGTGAGCGGGTTCACGCCGCTGGCCTTTCCCACCGGATCTCGGTTTTGTTCGAGGATTACCGCGATCTTCGTGGTCGGTACGACAAGCTGGTCTCGGTCGAGATGGTCGAGGCGGTGGGCGCGGAGTATTTAGAAACCTACTTCGCCCGAGTCGGTGGACTGCTGAATTCGAATGGCGTCGCCCTCGTCCAAGCCATCACCATCCCCGACGATCGATTCGCCCACAGCGTAGGACGCGTCGATTTCATCAAGCGACACATCTTCCCTGGAGGCCAGCTCCCCAGTCTCAACGCGATGAGCGAGGCCTGGCGGCAGCGGACCGACCTGCGGCTCGTACACTATGAAGATTTTGGCGATCACTACGCGCGCACTTTGCACGAATGGCGACGCCGATTCCAATCCCAGCTACCGGAAGTCGAGGCACTCGGCTATTCCAAACGCTTCGAGCGAAAGTGGGACTTCTACCTCGCATCGTGCGAAGCGGCATTTCTCGAGCGCCATTGCGGCGTCGCACAGCTGCTCCTCGCGCGCGCCGATTCGAGGTGCCCCCCTGTGCTCGGCTCACTGGGATGAGCTGAGCGGTACGCACAGCGCAATGGCGACGAGGTAGGTTGACCAACCACGACGCGGGCTTCATCGCTAAGACGGTCGTACAATGAGTGGCCTCAGTCACCCATGAAGGTTCGTCGTCAACATGGCTCCATCCAAGCCCCGGTCGATAGGTAAGAAAGCCCCAGAGAAGCCTGCGAATCTCGATGCGCGCCGGGCCAAGCCGCTGCTGATGGAGGTCGCCTGGGAGGTCTGCAACCAGGTTGGCGGGATCTATACGGTCCTGCGGTCGAAGGTCCCGAGCATGATGAGCCGGTGGGGCAGCCGGTATTGCCTCGTGGGTCCGTACAACCCGCACGCGGCGGAGGTCGAGTTCGAGCCGGCGCCGCTGGTCGGCGCGGTCGGCAAGGCGGTGCAGCAACTGCGGGAGATGGGCTACGGGGCCCACTATGGGCGGTGGCTGGTCAGTGGCCGTCCGCACGTGGTTCTGCTGGACGTCGGGTCGGTCGTCAGGAAGGTCAACGAGATCAAGTACCGGGTCTGGGCGGACCACGGGATCCCCGCGAGCGACGAGACGATCGTGAGCGATGCCGTCGCTTTCGGGGAGATGTGCAGGGCGTTGCTGTCGATGCTCGCGCAGGAGGGGTCGCCGGGCGGCCCAGTCGTGGCGCACTTCCACGAGTGGCAGGCCGGCCTCGCGATCCCGATGCTTAGGAAGCAGAACTGGCCGGGCTCGCTGGTGTTCACCACGCACGCGACCCTGATCGGGCGCTATCTGGCGACCGGCAACCCGTCGTTCTACGACCACCTGCCATTCCTCGACGGGGACCAGGAGGCAAAAAACTTCAACGTCCACGCTCAGCACCAGATCGAGAAAGCAGCCGCCCTTGGGGCACACGTATTTACGACCGTGTCGGACGTCACCGCGGAGGAGTGCACCCACTTGCTGGGCCGCACGCCCGACATGCTGCTGCCCAACGGACTGAACATTCGCCGGTTCACTGCGATCCACGAGTTCCAGACGCTCCATCAAAAATACAAGGAACGCCTGCACGAGTTCTCGATCGGGCACTTCTTCCCCAGCTACAACTTCGACCTCGACAACACGCTCTACATGTTCACCTCGGGCCGGTACGAGTACCTCAATAAGGGCATGGACTTGACGATCGAGGCGCTGGCCCGGCTGAACCACAGGCTCCGCGAGGCAGGGAGCCCCGTGACAGTCGTGTTCTTCATCATCACGAAGGCAGCGTTCCGCTCGATCAACGTGCGCGCGCTCCAGAACCGCGCGATGCTCAACGAGTTCCGAACTGCTGCCGACGCAGTGAAGGAGTCCGTCGGTGACGGGCTTTTCCTCGCTGCCTCGTCCGGCGAGATCCCTGACCTCAACGAGTTGATCGAGGACTACTGGCGCCTGCGCCTGCGCCGCGCGATCCACGCCTGGAAGAGTAAGGACCCCCCGGGCATCATCACCCACGACCTCATCGATGAGGCCAACGACCCCGTGCTGAACCAGCTTCGCACCTGCCGACTGTTCAACTTCGAGGATGACCCGGTCAAGGTCGTCTTCCATCCCGATTTCGTGCAGGCCACCAGCCCCCTTTTCGGGATGGAGTACGACCAGTTCGTGCGTGGTTGCCACCTGGGCGTCTTTCCCAGCTACTACGAGCCCTGGGGCTACACACCGCTGGAATCGATCGCGCTGGGTGTGCCGGCGGTGACCAGCGATCTGTCGGGCTTCGGCTCGTACCTCAAGAAACTAGTTCCGGACCACGCGTCGAAGGGGATCTACGTCGTGCCCCGTCGACACAACGACTTCCACCGCGCTGCGGAAGAATTGACCGACAGGCTGTTTCGGTTCACGTCCCTCGGCCGACGCGACCGGGTCATGCTCCGCAACTCGGTCGAATCTTTCAGCGAGCACTTCGACTGGCACAACCTCGGCCGGCACTACGACGAGACGCACGACCTGGCGTTGGTCCGGTTGAGCGGGCAGCAGTGACATACGCCCGCCGCCTAGGTTCCGCCGCCAGGCTCGTTGGGGTGTGGCTGCGAGCTCCGCACCGCGCACCCGGTCATCGCGTTTATTTCGTCTATCTGCCCACGGCGAATCCGGTAGATGCGCGATTCTTCGCGGCGACATGACGGGAAACCTGCGAATCGCTTGCAGACCACACCACCTTCGCCTCACGGGCATGGCGATTCTGCTCTTTGTGTCGAGTTGTACGAACGTCGGTCCCAAGTCGATCCGACACACGCGCTTCAACTACAACTCGGCGATCGTCGATACGCGAAACGAACAGTTGCTCACCAACCTCTTCGCCCACACCTGTTTGGTGAGTCTTGCGGCCGCGCTCGGCGGTGTAGGAGGCACTGTGACCTACGTGGAGCGGCCGACCATCACATACGTCCCCTTGCAAGGCGAACGTTCGCAAATCGCCTACTTTCGCCGGTTCCGATGCGGGTGATCGTGGTTCTGAGTCAGTTGGTTGGCGGTTTGAACGCCTCTTGCGCTGCTGCCGTCAACGCATCAACGACGTCTGGAACGCCCCGACCGCAGCCGGACCGACGCCCGATCTCACGCCGGACTACAAGCGCTTCGTGGAGGTTGCGCGATGGCGCAGCGACAATCGTCTGTCATTGCCCGATCATGACGACGACGACCCGACTTCCGCCCCTCGATGCTCATTCCTTTTTCCATCTCGATTCCCTCCTGCGAGGTGTTCGGTCGAAATGGGGGCTACATCAGGCCCGTGACGTCGACCATGTTCTCGCCGATACGAACCGGGCTATCGAGGCGCAGATTGGCGAACGGGACGCCGTGGTGCTTGGAGCTTGGGCGGCGCCGCTCATCTTCGACACGCCGTATCAGACCTACTATGTCAAACCGAAGGCGTTCAACATGTCTCGCGAGGCACTCGAAAGCATGAACGTCACCCACTTGTTGGTCCGAAACCGCAACGACTGGACGTACCGTTTCATCCAGAAGACATTCCCTGATATTGCACATCATGCCAAAACAGTGAAAACGTATGACCTCTGGCGTGGGTTCAGTGTCGACTTGCGTCCGATAGACACGCCGCTAGCCCAACTGACAATCGTGAAGACGGCAGAGACAAAGCTGCGCAGCGATAGCACCGATCAGCGCAAGCAACCTGTCCCTTACGTCTCGCCCTGAGGACTTGGGTTGGGCGCTCCGGATGCTCCGCGCTAGTCTCCGTCCTGCCATGAGCGAACGACACCATCTCGTGGTTGGCGTCATCGTGAGCCTGCTCTTCACCGGGCTCGTCCTCTCCCCTGCGTTGCGTGCCGTCAACGCGGATAGCTTCCCGCTCTCCACCTTTCCGATGTTCTCGGGAGCCAAGCGGGACCCGGGGCTGGTGCTCACGCAGGCGCTTGCCGTGTTCTCGGATGGCGCCCGCAAGCCTATTCCCCCGGCGCTGGCGACGGGGAACGAGGAAGTCATTCAAGCCCTGCGCATGATTCGTGACGAGGTGCATGGTGGCCGCAAGCGCACAAGCGCATTTTGTCGCGAGATCGCGCGCCGCATTCAGCGCTCTGGAGACTCCGCATGGGACGACGTAGTGGCCGTGGAGATCGCGACGAGCCATTTTGATACCGTGGCCTATTTTGAACGCGGGCCGACACCCGTGACACGAAAGACACTCGAGCGATGCCCGGCGTCGCCATGACTGAAGGCCTCGCACCCGCGGGCTTGCGCTGGTGGTTTCCCAAGGTTGCATCCGAGCGGCTCGCCACGCTGCGCATCTTGGTGGGGGTGTACAGCGTGATCTACGTCGCGGTGCGTCTACCGTACTTGTTCAGTTTCGCCAGGCATCGGGCCGCTCAGTTTCAACCGATCGGTGTGCTTTCGTTCATGGATGCGCCGTTCGATCCTGGCATATTCCGGATCCTCGTCGTGCTCACGCTCGCGACCAGTCTCTCCTTCCTTCTCGGGTTCCGCTACCGCGTCCTCGGCCCCGCGTTCGCTGTGCTGCTCCTGGTCGTTTTGACCTATGCCAATTCCTGGGGTGGCATCTTGCACACCGACAACCTCTGGTTGCTTCACGTGCTGATCCTTTCGTTCGCACCGGCTGCCGACACCCTGAGCCTAGACGCACGGACCACGCCCAACCCGCCAGAGCATTTCAAATACGGTTGGCCGATTCGTCTCATGTGCTGGGTCTGCGTGTGCACCTATTTTCTGGCTGGACTCGCAAAGCTCAAGAACGGGGGCTTGGGATTCATCGAGGGCGATAGCCTCCGGAACTACGTCGCGCTGGACAACGTGCGCAAAATCGAGCTCGGCAGCTTACATTCGCCGCTCGCAGCTTGGGTTTTGCCTTACTCTGGTGCGTTCCAGGCTCTGGCAGTAGTGAGCTTGGTGCTCGAGCTCGGGGCCCCGTTGGTCATGCTGCAAGAGAAGGTCGCGAAAGTGTGGGCCGCGGCGATCTGGAGCTTTCACATCGGTGTGCTCGCCTTGATGGCGATCCTCTTTCCGTACCCCGTCACCTTCATCGCGTTTGCGCCATTCTTCCGCGCAGAGCGCTTGGTTCCGGCGCTCCGGCGCATCGTTCGACGGCCGATCGAGCGCGCCGAGTCATCCGTCAGTTCGAGCTAGCGTCCCGCATCAGCTCGGCCCCATGCAGTAGCACCGAACCTGTGTGCTGCACGGTGTCGATTCGAATCACGGGGTCGTAGTAGTTCCACGGCACGCCGCCGATCGCCGACCAACGGCTCTGGAACGCCCATGTGTCGCCGGCCTTGTACTGATTGTGTAGGAGAAACCCCACGGCTTCCTCGATCCCCCGAAGAAGCTCGGGGTCGGGTTCGCCCTGCCGCTTCGAAATCCGGTATGCCGCGATCGTGCCCTCGGTACGCGATGCAGCAGTCGTCGTATACGGCGGAAAGAAGGGACTGAAGCCGATGCCGCCCACATAGTCCGGAAAAACAGTCTGCCCCTCCGCATGCTGCAACTGGCGATCGAAGCGGGCAGCGGCACGACAGAAGCGTGCGTGCTTCGAATCTCCAAACAAGCGGTGCACTTCGTCTGCCGCGAGGCAAGCCCAATGCTCTTCGATGAAGAACAGATCCGAGAGAAAGAAATCCCAGAACGGCCCGGCGATGAAATCGAGCGCCGTGCGAGCGGCATCGAGCTGTGCATCGTCGTGAAGGACTTGCCCGCTGAGCGCCAGACCTAAAGCACCCTGGCCGCCGGCATAGAGTTGGCGGTTACCCGGAATCGGCTGACCGGTTCGAGGATCGAGGGCGAAGTGAAAGTCTCCGTTTTCTTGCTGAAGGCGCTGCACCACCTCGGCGAGACGCTGGACTGCATCGACGTAGCGATCGGAGTTGGTCAAACGGGCATGCGTAGCAAACGCGATCAACGGCAGAGCCTGCGAACCAAGGTATGCACGGTCCCTCTCACGCACGCAGCGAAGGCCGTCGCCGCATCCGCCGATGCGCGCTTCGAGCCAGTCGAGCGCTTTTTCCGCGGAACTCAAATACATTTCTTTCCCGGTCGAACCAAACATCTCCAAGAGAAACCAAGACGTTCCCGCGTGACGCGGGATGTTGTAAGGTTCCATCTCTCCGCGCCCGGTTTGTGGAGAGTATTTGTATTGAAACCGGCCGTCTCGCTTGAGAGAGCGCCGCACGTACTCGCCGGCGGCAATGGCCCCGGCCATTGCGTCATCAGCGGTGATCGGCCGGCTCATAAGCGGGCGTCCTCGGTAGAGAGCGAGGGTTTCGCCGTGTTGATGCACCCACGATTCGGTACGGGCGCGGCGCAGGTCGTGTACCTCGCAACCCGCCGCGGCGCTCGCCATCGTGCACAGGAGCGCGCGGGCGTTCGACAAGTCGACACCAATCTCGAACTCGGGGATGAAAGGTATCGGCGTGTACTCGCTGAGCATTCTGCGGGATACGAGCTCATGGGGAGTGACTGTGAAACGCTGACCGTCGATCTCTCCTGTCACCCCATCGAGCCCGGGGACGACGGACAGAGCACCGACGATGCCGTCTCTGCCTTCGATGGGCGTCTCTGCGATGACACGGTCGACGACGAGCGCGAGCCGCCCCATCCCAGCAGGCCTGTTTTCGGCGAGCGCAGCGGCACCGGCCTCCGCGGCGGTATGAAGGTTGCCAACGACTTCCACGCGCGACTCGAGACGTCCTCGACGATACACACGAATGACCCATGGCACGTCGGGGCCTCCAATGTCCGCCGGGAGCACAGCCTCGGAATCGGGTTCGATCGCGGAGATCAAATATCGTGACATCGCGGCGCGTTCTGCGGGGGAGATCGTCCCAACCGGATCGAGGCGGGCGCGAGCATGCACCGCCACGCAGTAGAACAGGACAGCTACGAGCAGAACGGCCGCTGTGAGAGGCCATCCGTGTGAGGAGCGCGCGGTGAGCGACCTTGCCGTCAGGCCTAGGCGTCGAAGCTTGAACACGGGCAGGAGACCAGCGACCTCCAAAAGCAGCGCCAAGACGAGGAGCAGCGCGACCGCGACTCCGACTCCGATCTGCCCATATACGCCCCAAAGGTATGCTGCGCTCGATAGGATGCCGATGATCAAGACGACTAGGAACGCGAGCTGATAGACCGCGGCGACCCGTGCAGCCGTGAGGCCCCATCCGGTTCCCGCGAACAGCCCCATCGCAGAGATCAGGAGCAACGTGGCCCAGACGCCAAGCGCGATGGGCCAAAGCGGATTCGCCGACAATAAGAGGCGCATGAGCCCGATCACGGCTAGTCCCGTGACCAGGTCGAGCACACCGAAAACGACGAACCTCTCGCGAGGTGCGCTTGCCTCGGCCGTGGGCTCAGACTGGTGAGAGGGGGCGTTCACCGGCCCATCGTGGATGACAACGGCGGTGTCGACCAGCCAACCGGGCCGAACGACTGGCTGGCCGCTCACGGTTCGCTTCGGCCCCTGCAGAAGGAACGCATGAAGCCAGGTCGATGGTGGGCCTGATGTTCGTTCCGCCTTACATCGACTCAATGGGCTCGCTGCGAAGCTCTCTGTGGAAAGACCAGGATGCAAACCGAGATGAATAGGAAAAGAAAGGCCGATGCAGAGTAGCGGTCCAACGCCAGCCCACCCGCATCCAAGGGTTTGTCGAGGAAATCACCGACCACGGCGCCAAGAGGTCTGGTGAGGATAAACGCCGCCCAGAAGAGCACCGTGCGAGATATGGCCGTCCAGTAGTACGCCGCCGCCACGAATGCGAGCAGCGCACCAAACACAATCGCGCTGCCACCATAGCCAAGGCCGGCGTCATCAGCCGTCCAATCCCCAAGGGCGGTGCCCAGCGTCTGGGAGAACATGATCGTCACGCAATAGAAGATCTCCGCCTTCGGCGAACTGATGGCATCGACCGACACCGACCGAGGGTGCGATGCCAAAGAAACAATGACGCCATGAGCAGGGCGGACACGATCGACGTACCACCGGCATAGCCGATCGCTAGCGAACGATCGGCGAGGTCGGCGAGCGTAGTGCCCACTGTCGTCGTGGCGATGATGGTCGTCCAGTATAAAAGAGGTGGAATCCGTTCGCGGAGATCTGCGCGACGACGGCGACGACAAAGATCAGCGCGAAAATCAGAGTGCCGACGAGATAGCCAAGATTCATCGACATCGACACCGCGTCGCCGCCAGTCTCTCCAAGCGTCGTCGCAGCGATTTTGATGATCCAGAAGAGCAGTGTCACCTCCGGCACCTTGCTTTGGGTCTCTTGTCTTGTGGTGCTCCATAGCGCCACTTCCAAGGCGTGTGTCCGGCGACCTATGACGTGCCCCTGGAGTCTTGGACCACTATTGGGTGACGGGAAGATTGACGCACGCTACTGCGGCCGAAACACCTGGTTCGAGTATGGGTTGTGCGACGGCCGTTCCACGACGTTGAAGCCAAAATTGGTGGCCTCGTGGCAACTATTACAGGCCTTCGTCAGTTCCTCGAAAGCGGCATCAAACAGCCTGGGCTCCTTGGCCGCGATGACTTCGTCGAGCTCTTCGATTGGGGCGTCCATCATGTTAGGCACGAGCTGCGCGAGTGGCACCGGCGCGTCCTCGTGCGTCGGGTGGAACTTCACCACATCATCGAAGCCTTCCCGCAGCTCCTTTAGTTCGTAGGCCGCCAGGTCCCAGTTGCTCGCCTGCCCGGCAAACCAGAGCTTGCTGTGTCGCATCTGCTGCAGCGTCATGATCTCGCCAAGCCCAGGTGTGTACAACTCGGGTGGCTCACGACTGCAGCCCGCCGCGGCAACCGATGCCAGCGCAACGGAGATCGCGATCATTGCTCGTCGGGGAGCGCGTATCATGACCCACCTTAGCACCAGTTCTCGACAAAGAGCGTCATCGGTTCATCCGACCGCAAACCACAGTTACTCTTCGCCGATTTGTGGTTACAAGCGACACGACCGACCTCTGCTCGGCCTCGCGCAGCATCGTCACCTTCTGCTCTTCGCTAAATCAACTCTTCCTCATGCTCTCTCCGGACGGTTCCGAAGAGACAGCCTGTCACATTTGCAGCGGTCCGAAATTTCGGGGGCAGGTCACGGCGGGCCGCATAGCGCTTGGCGGTCCTGCTGGAGCATCACGTCGAGCGCCTTCATGCCTTCCTCGATCGCGAAGGCATACAGATTGCGCCGCACCACCACCGCCAGGTGCAGCGTGCGCTGCGCGGGGTACGGGAAAGCTTGGTTTCGGGTGTCGTTCCGGGCAGTCTTCCTGATCGTGGCGGTCCTTTCGTCGGCGTTTCAATCTCCGTCCGAGCCTCGCTCCGGCACCGACGAGGACGCCACCCCTTTTTCAGCTCATATCAACAGCGAGCGGTACATTCCCCGAGAAAGACAGTTGGCATGAAACCATTCATCTTCTCGTGCGCCCTATTTGCGAGCTTGCAGGCCTCCGCAGCTCCCGCGCGAGTTCTGTTGACTTTCGATGAT
>JBAVOF010000022.1:0-1674 GCA_049691835.1 Polyangiales bacterium | reverse complement strand
CCGATGATGAGCACCTCGGTGGCAAGCTCGACGCTCATGACGCTGGCTCGACGCGAACCTTCAGAAAGATCAGCGTGCCCACCAGGAGCGATGTGAGCGTGACGAACGCGAAGATATTCTCGTTCAGCCCAAGCACGGTGATGTGAAACTCCGGGTCGACGATCGCTCCGCCATAGCGCGATTCGAGCAAGGCGGCGCCCCAGAATCCAAATACGTTGCACGCCTGCCAGAGCCACGCGACGTACAGATTCGACACCTGCGATGGGCGTCGTCCCCAGATCAGGTACAAGTTGGCCAGGCCTGAGAGCCCCATGAAGACCATGGCCCACATCAGATGGAAACGAGCGTGGCCGACCCACGACGGATTCAAAAGATGAGTGACGCTGGTGTCTCTGACGATGGGGCCGAAGAGCTCGAGGACGCCCACGGTCAGCAAGACCTGGGCGATTCGGAAGGGTCGATTGGGATGGGACATGGAGCCTCCTGATATTAGTCGAATGACTAAATCATATATCTATCACTTGTCAAATGACTAAATTATGGCTATCAGAAGACCCTGCAAAGTGGATGAGATCACTACGAATACGCGCTCCGAGAAGACCAGGGCGCGGATCCTCGCTGCCGCGGTCGAAGCGTTTTCAAAGCACGGCTTCGACGGGGCCTCGACGAGGCAGATCGCTGCCCTGGCCGGGGAGAACCAGGGCCTGATTACCTATCACTTCCGCAATAAGGAGACGCTGTGGAAAGCCGCGGTGGACTTCTTGTTCGGCGAGCTAGGCGAGGAGATCGCGGAGCGTGCTCAGGTGCTCGCGGACGTCGATGTCCGTACGCGCACTCGGCTCTTCATCTACTACTTCGTCCGACATGCCGCCCGTCACCCGGAGCAGATGCGATTCATGGTCCAGGAGGGAAACGCGGACAGTTCTCGCATGCAATGGCTCGTGGATCGGCATCTCGAAAGGCTTTACGGGTTCTACACTGGGCTCGTCCGAGACGCTCAGCAGGCGAGCATTCTGCCGGACGGGCCGATTGCGCATTTCTACTACATTCTCGTCGGCGCGACTTCGCTCATCTTCACGGCCGCGCCGGAGTGCATTCGTCTGACGGGTATCGACCCGATGGACGAGGATGCCATCGAAGCGCATGCGGAAGCCATTTGCAACTTGGTGATTCGCTAACGCAATGCGCTGGGTCGAATCAGAACACGTACGGTATGAACAGGTAGGGAACCTCCTCGCAATAGCGATCCCAATCCGCGCCGTATTTCTTCCTGCAGCGCGCGATGTCACGGCCTGCCCGGTGAAGGATCATCAGGATGAAGAAGGTCACGTATAGATACGGCAGGAAGTGCTCGAAACCGCAGATGAGACCCCAGGACAACGCCATCAGCACGTCCGCGGTGTAGTGAATCTTTCGAGCGTAGCGCCACCAGCCGTCGACTAGCAACTTCGACCCAGCCTCTGTTTCCAGGTAGCGAGGATTTTCCAGAGTTCCCCAGGGCAGCTGCGGAAACGCTTTGCGCTTCACATATGAGCCGTTGAGCTTCATCCGGAAGCGGTTTCGTTGGCTCTGTGCCGTGTCCCAAACGTAGTAAGCGCCGAAGAGCAACACGAAGCAGAAGACCGTGTAGGCAATCGAGTGTTCGAAAGGCGGCCGCGACGCGATGTACATGGA
>JBAVOF010000021.1:0-13060 GCA_049691835.1 Polyangiales bacterium | reverse complement strand
CGATGCTGATCGCAAGCGGCCCTCGCTCGTGCGCATGTTCACGCCGACTCGAAAGTTCATCGCTGAAGGAACCGACACGATCTACCACGAAGCAAAGCTCGACCCGGAGCTTACTTACGAGATGCTCGTCCGCCGCGGAGATGACTTGTTCTTTTCGGTCGTCGTTTACGCCGACGATGAAGATGGTGACAAATTCATCGCTGACGATCTGGACGACGAGCACATCGTCTTCGAAGAAGTCGATGGAGAGCAGGTGGCAAAGCTCCATATCGGCCCCGAAAGGCCCGAGAGCGCCAAGAACTGGCTGAAGCTCGACGGCCGGCTCCCCTTCATCCTGACCCGTCAGTACTTTCCGGAGTTCGTGACGGCTGTGGATGCTGGCAAGTATCGTCAGGCGACGATGAGCATCAGGAACCTCGGCGAGGCGTCGACTCCGCCTGAGTATCGAGAAGAGGATTTCGCTGACGGTATCGACCGGATGCTCGCGTTCATGAGCGAGACGTTGGACTCGGCTCTTGGGATCTCCGCGTTCGTCGGCCTCAACACTGTCGAATTCGAGCGAACCGATACGAGCCCCACGCGAATCGGGTCGGACGGAAATCTGATCCTCGATGAAGGGAGCCACCAGGAGTACAGCCCCGAGGAATTGGCCGAGATGGTCGATCCCCGCGTGGTCGCCAACAATCTGCCAGCCCCGGGCATCGGGTACGTCGGCGCGATGTTCAAGCTCGCCGACGACGAGGCGATCCTGATACGAGGGAGGGACGTGCCGTGTCGATATTGGTCCGCCCAGATCCTCACGAAGTTCCTCGAATCCGGGGACTACCGCTACCACCGGGTCGCCATCAACAACCGGCAGGTGCAAGCCGCTGCGGATGGCACATTTCGGATCTACGCCAGCCACGTCAATCCTGGCGTGCGCAACTGGCTGAGCACTCAAGGGTACGCTCGGGGCCAGATCGTGATTCGCACGCTCCTCGCCGACGAGGACATGAACGCGGAGCTGTCCGTGGTGAAGCTTGCGGACATCCCGGATGGCGACCGCGTTTGACTAGACGGCCGGCCGGATCTCGTAGGTGCCGCAGTACCGCCCGAAGCGCTCGCGGATCTGTCCGAGAGTGAGTCCGAAATCCTCGAGGCCATACTGGTGGGATCCGTGTTTCCCGCGAGGATTTTGGGCCAAGAACGCTCGCATCCGTCGCTCGGTCTCGTCTGTCCACGGCATCTCGAACCGTTCGTACGCGCGGCCGAGGACCGCAATCGGATCCGCGACGACGTCTTCGAACTGGACGTCCATGAACTGCTCGAACTTGTCGCTGTGCTTGTCGCGCGCGGCCATCGCCGCGTCGAGCGAATCGGCCCACCATTGCAACTGCTGCTGCCCGAGCACGTGAGGATCCACCGAGTCGCTCGCCAATCCGCGGATCACGTAGATGAGGCTCGCAAGCGAGGGGACTGTTTTGGCTGGGTCACGGTGGGTGAAGATGATCCGCGCGTCGGGATATTCGGTGAGCAGCGCGTCGAGCGACCGCAGATGCACGGGGCTCTTCAGCACCCAGCGCTCGCTCACGTGCTTGCTCTGGAGATGCTCGAGAAAATGCCTGTGATAGGCGTACGCAGGTGCCTGGCTCTGTTCGTCTACCCAACCCTGGTAGCTCGGTACGTTGAACGTCACGCTGAACTGGGGGCCAAGCAGGGATTGGGCGAGGATCGGCATGCACTCCTGCGGGAGCTCGGAGCCTACTTCGTGAATGGAGGCGAGCGACGGGGCCATGGTGTCCATGTGACCGAAGTACGTTCGGCCCTTCTCGATACGTGGGTCCGTGGCGAAGGTCGCGCTTTGTGGCGGCGGATCGGGAAATTGCACCTCCCAGCTGAGGGGCACCCTATTCGCGGGGTCCTGGGCGAGCAGGTTGAAGAGAATCGTGGTGCCCGTCCGCGGGAACCCCACGATGAAGACGGGTCGCTCGATCGGGACGCCAGCAAGCTCGGGGTGTGCAGCGCGGTACCCGTAGACGCTGAAGCGATTCTGAAGAAATCCGAGCAGCGATTGCCGGTACATCACCCGCCCAAGCCAGTTCAGGTCTGCCTCGCTCTCGATCGCCTCCGAGAGCAACGGAAGCGCGTCGAGGAAGCTCTCGTCACCGAAATGCTCGGATTTTGCCGCGCGCGCTGCGGCGCGAACAATGCTGTTCGGGTCCAGCGGGGGCCACCGTGGGGCCAAGACAGGGCCAACGCGGTTCAGCACGCGCATGGTGCGGGTTCGATGCGGAGGCGCTACGGTCATTGCTTCGTTGCGCGGCGAGCTGTGGACCCGACCGGGTTGCATCGAGTAGCACGCCCCACCATAGCCCGCAAAACCTGGAGTGCAGATGAGGGAGAACGTAAAGCCAGAGCGGGTTGCCATCGTCACGGGCGCGTCATCAGGCATTGGAGAGGCGACGGCCCATTGTCTGGCGAACGCCGGCTTCTCGGTGGTGTTGGCTGCGCGACGCGCTGATCTGCTCGACCGCATCGTCGCTGACATCGTGGCTCGAGGCGGCACGGCTTTGAGCGTGCCCACCGACCTCAGTGACGCAGAGGAAACCTCGGCACTGGTGACCAAGACGCTTCAAGCGTTCGGCAGGGTCGACGTGCTGGTCAACAATGCGGGATACGGTCCACCCTATGCGCTCGAGCAGCTTGATCGCAGTGCGATGCGCCACGTCTTCGACGTGAACTTGTTGTCGGGAATGCAGCTCATCGCAGAGCTCACCCCGACGATGCGAAAACAAGGTGGCGGCCGCATCATCAACATCAGCTCGCTCTCCCGGTACGTCGGCGCGCCCCTCGCAGCGGCCTACGCCGCGACCAAGGGCGGCATGGAGGCCATGACCGACTGCATGCGTCTCGAGCTATCACCTTGGAACATCGAGCTGAGCGTGATCGTACCCGGTTTCGTCGATACGCCCACGTTCGACAAGGCCAGGGCCGCAGGTCAGCACATGCGAGACGACCCGAGCAACCCCTACCGGCAGTTGATGTCCGATCTCGACGACTTTGCTACGGATCAGCTCAAGAGCGCGGTTCCTGCCGAGGATGTGGGGAAGGCGGTCGTCGAGGCCGCCACCGCGCGCTCCCCGAAGACACGATATTTCGTTCCCAAGTCCGCGCGAACGGCTGCCCGAATGTTCGGCATCTTGCCCGACCGCGTCGCGGACAGGTTCCTTCTGAAGATGTACAAATGGGGGCCCTGGGCATGAGCGGCCCGAGGGGAGACGGGGGTCGGAAGCGCGTCTTGGTCACCGGCGCAGCCAGGGGGATCGGTGCGGCGATTGCACGACTCTGCGTCGATGCCGGTCACCGAGTGATCGCCGCGGACATCGATCGGGAAGGCCTGTCACGCCTCCGCGCGGAACTGCCCGGAATCGAAACCACGGTGCTCGACGTTCGCGACCTTCAAGCCTGGGAACGGGTCGTGCAAACGTCCGAGGCGATGGGAGGGCCCATCGACGTGCTGATCAACAACGCAGGCGTGTGCTTGCCAGGTGCCTGTGATCGAGTGTCTGCCGAGGACGACCGGTTGACGGTCGAAGTCAATCTCATCGGCGTCATGAATGGCGTGCGCACGCTGCTTCCGCGCTTTTTAGCTCGCCAGCACGGTCACGTGATCAACGTCGCAAGCATGGCGGCGTTTGCGCCCGCGCCGGACCTCGCAACGTACAGCGCTACCAAACACGCGGTGCGTGCGTACACGCACAGCTGCGCGCTGGATCACCGCCATGCGCCGATCCATTGGACCCTCGCATGTCCAAGTGCCGTAGAGACGCCGATGCTTCAAGGCATGCGCGAGCGACGTGCCGGCGTCGTCGTGTTCACGGAGAAACCGATGGCGCCCGAACGGATCGCAGCGGCCATCGTCGATGCGATTCGATCGCCCCGCAGAGAGGTGTTGGTTCCCAACGCCCGCGGGAAGTTGCTCCGTTTCATCGGCTTGTTCCCTGGCCTGCTGTCGCGTGGCATGGACGACGCCGAGCGAAGAGGGCTTCGGGCGCTGGACGACTAGGCCGCTGGCTCTCGCTCGTCGGCAACTTCAGGAACGCCCAAGGGCCCGAGCTTCTGGACGAGAGCCGACTTGCTGTGCACGCCAAGCTTGTGCATCGCAGACCTGAGCAGACCAGAGACGCGAGCCGTCGATAGGCCAAGACGATAGGCGATGAGCTTACCCGTCTCCCCAAGCATGGTGTACATCACGACCTGAGCCTCCTGCTCGGTCAGCCCACGTGGGTCGCGAACCTCCGGAGGATTGGGCATGGCGAGGATGAAACGCCGTCTCTCCTTGTCGAACCAATCGACGAGGGTCCAGCGACCGCAAACCAGCGCCTGCCAAGTCTCCAGGGCCTGCTGCGGATCTTCGTTTCGAAGCTCCCGACGCGCTCGGTCCACGTTGCATGCGGCCTTGCGGAGCACCTCCGCCGCGTTGGCGTCAGCCGCCCGACCCACGGCCTGTACCATCCGAAAACCATCCGCATCGAACACCGCTTCCGCGTCGCAGGGAAGGCTCGTCGGATTCGGTCGGGAGGTTCCTGGATCCCCCGACAGCGCGCGTCGAAGGCGGAACGCGGCCGCGATGTGCGCCCCGAGCATCTGCCAAAGCCGGTGAAATTTGAGACTCAGCTTGGTGGCCTCCGACAGCGGCGCGGCGATGTGAACGCCGACCCCGTTGGGATCGACGGCGAGAATGCCCAACACATCCGCGTAGCCCAGCGTGTCGAGGAACTTCCGGGCAACCTCGGGGTGGCCTTTGGCAACTTTTGTCCACGTGCCGACATACCCCGCAGGGGTCACGTCTTTGAAGACCCCGGGTTCGAGCAGACTCCGGGCCGCATGGAATCTCGCCGGGAAGTCTGGAGGCATCGATTTGAGGCGCATGCATCTGAGAACAGCATCGACGCCACCCCCCGTCTCGGGAGGCAAGACGAACTCGAACGCGAAAATCCCATGACCCTGGTCCAGGATCGGCTCCCCCACGTCGATCAGGTCCGCCAGCCAGGTTGAATCCGGCTTCTCGAGCTCATAAGCCGCTACGATGAGATCGATTGCGTGTGAGGTGACGCGCTCCAAGGTGTAAGCGGCAGGTTAGTATGCCCTGACCCTCACTCCATACGTAATTGTTCACCCAGTTCCACGGACACCCGAGCGGCGCGGCCCAAAGGCCTCGATCACCGCCCGCAGCACGTCCCGTCTCGCCACCAGGCCCACGACGCGATTGTCTTCGATCACGGGGTAGCGCCGGTACTTGGTTTCGACGAATCGCATCGCAACGTCGAGCAAGCTGTCATCTGCGTTGACCGCCTGGACATCGGAGCTCATGTAGTCCCCCACACACCCCCCGCCCTCGCCATGATAGCCGGCGACCAGCGCCGCTCTGAGGAAGTCCCGCTCGGTGAGAACGCCGATGAGATTGCCTCGCTCATCGACGACCGGCGCTCCAGAGATGCGCCGATCGAGTAGGATGCGAATGGCATCGAGCAAGTCGGTGTCACGCGTGAACACCACCGGCTTGGTGACCATGAAATCCCGGACTCGGATGGCTTTGACCGGTGTCATGCCGAGCCCTTCCGCGGACATTCGCGCGAATCGGTCGCGGGGCGTCCGCAGGCACCGCAACCTTGACCGTCAGGCTTGTTGAGGCCGCCGCAGGTGCCCCGAATTCCGCCGCGGCCCGTAAAAAGGCCAAAGCTCAAGCCAGCGAAGACGAGGGCGAAGGCCGCAAAGCTCAAAATGTACGTAACCATCGGGATCAGCTCCCGAAATCGTCGAACATGACGTTCTCCTCGGGGACACCGAGATCTGTAAGCATTCTCTGAACGGCAGAGATCATCAATGGCGGTCCGCACATGTAGTATTCGCAATCCTCCGGCGCGTCATGGTGAGACAGGTAGCGATCGTACGCCACCTGATGAATGAAGCCCACGGGACCACCCCAGTAGTCGTCGCTCTTCGGATCCGATAGCGCAGCCACATAGGTGAAATTCGGATGCTCGGCTTCGAGACGTTGGAACTCTTCGTGATAGAAGAGGTCTCGCTTGCTCCGGACGCCGAACCAGAACGAGATTTTCCGGTCGGTCTTGATGCGCTTGAGCTGGTCGAAAATGTGCGAGCGAAGAGGCGCCATACCGGTGCCGCCCCCGATGAATACCATCTCGTTGCGCGTATCTTTGGCGTAGAACTCCCCGTAAGGACCAGCGATTATTACCCGGTCACCGGGCTTCAAGTTGAACAGGAACGACGACACCACGCCCGGCGGCACAGTGGGCTTGGCGCCCGGAGGCGGGAGCGCAATTCCGATATTGAGCAGAATGATTCCCTTCTCCTCAGGATAGTTGGCCATGGAATACGCCCGCGCGGTGGGCGTCTTGGTGCCCGCCTGAAACCTCCAGAGGTTGTGGCGGTCCCAGTCGTCACGAAAACGGGGCTCGATTTCGAAGTCCGAAAATTTCGCCCGGTAGGAAGGGCACTCGATCTGGATGTAGCCGCCGGCCCGGAACGGCACGTGCTCGCCCGCCGGAAGCTCGAGCACGATTTCCTTGATGAACGTGCTCAGACCGCGCGTGGACCGCACTGTGCACTGCCACTTCCGAACACCGAAAACTTCGTCTGGGATGCGAACGCGAATGTTCTCCCGAACGGTCACCTGGCAACCGAGGCGGACGTGGCCTGCTGCTTCTTTGAGTCCGATCAGCGCCGACTCGGTGGGGAGCATGGGACCGCCGCCCTCGAGGACTTTCACGCGGCACTGCCCACAGGTGCCTTTGCCGCCACACCCGCCAGGCAAATACAGGCCTACGTTCGAAAGCGCTGTCAGCAACTTCGCACCGGCCGGGACCTGAAAGTCGCGATCCTCGTTGACGACCATCCTGACCATGCCGGTCTCGACCAACCTCGACCGAGCGAGGAGGATCATCGCCGAGAGGATCACCACGATGCCCGTGAAGACCGCAACCGCAAGCATGATCTGCACGGTCACCCTCGCCGCCTCCTAGAGTTGAACCCCGGCGAAGGCCATGAAGCCCAGCGACATCAGGCCGACGATGATGAACGTGATCCCAAGACCTTGCAGGCCCGCGGGGACGTCGCTGTACTTGAGTTTCTCCCGAATCCCGGCGAGTCCGACCAACGCGAGCGCCCAGCCGAAGCCGCTTCCGATTCCGTACACTACGCTCTCGGACATCGTGTAGTCGCGCTGCACCGAAAAAAGGGTGCCCCCCAGGATGGCGCAATTGACGGTGATGAGCGGCAGATAGATCCCAAGTGCGTGGAAGAGCGGCGGGAAATAGCGGTCGAGGACCATCTCTAGGATCTGCACCATCGCTGCGATCACGCCAATGTAGGTGACCAGACCGAGAAAGCTCAGGTCGACGTCCGGAAGCCCGGCCCAGGCGAGCGCTCCCTCCTCTAGGACGTAATGATAGAGGAACGTGTTGGCTGGAACCGTGATCACCTGCACGACGATGACAGCAGCGCCGAGGCCAAATGCCGTCTGGATCCGTTTCGAGACCGCCAGGAAGGTGCACATACCCAGAAAGAACGAGAGTGCGAGGTTCTCGACGAACACCGCTTTGATGAAGAGCTCGACGAGGTGAGCCATCACAAGGTCTCCGTTCGGTGCACTTCGTGAATGCGATACTCTGGCTTCTCGACTTGTTCGACCTTCCACGAGCGCACGCCCCAGATCATGAGACCGATCACGAAAAAGGCGCTCGGAGGGAGCAGCATCATGCCGTTCGGGTTGTACCAGCCGCCATCCGTCACCGTCCGAAAGATGGTGTAACCCAGAAGCGTACCAGCGCCCAGTAGCTCCCGAATGCTGGCGACTAGTATCAGAATCAGGCTGTACCCCAAGCCGTTGCCCAGGCCATCGAGAAAGCTCAAACCCACCGGATTCTTCGAGGCGAAGCTCTCGGTGCGACCGAGGACGATGCAGTTGGTGATGATCAAACCAACGAAGACCGAAAGCTCACGACTGGTCTCGAACGCGAACGCCCTGAGGGATTCGTCGACCACGATGACCAGCGACGCGATGATCGTCATTTGCACGATGATGCGGATGCTTCCCGGAAGCACGTGACGAATCGTACTGACCGTCGCGTTGGAAAGAGACGCGACAACCGTGAGCGCGAGACACATATAGAGCGAAGGCAAGAGCGACGTAGTCACCGCAAGAGCGGAGCAAATGCCGAGCACATGTAGAGTGACGGGATTGCTGTCGATGACTGGCTCCAGCAGAGCACGCTTTGCGGAAGACCTCATGTGCCGTCTCCTCTTTGGAGGTTGCGCAGGTAGGGGCCGTAGCCGTCATCGCCGAGCCAATACTGCATCAGGTTGGTGACTCCGTTCCCGGTGAGTGTGGCGCCGGACACCCCGTCGACATGGTAGTCGGCCAACGGATCGTTGGCGGGGACCCGGCCCTTGACGACCTTGATCCTCAGCTCGCCAGACGGGTCGAACAGACGCTTATCCCGCCATAGCGAGCGCCACTCGGGGTCCGAGATGAAATCGCCCAGCCCGGGCGTTTCGCCATGCGCGTAGAACGTGATGTCCGCGATCGTATTGCCGTCCGCGCGCACGGCGAGCAATCCGTACAAGGTCGACCAGAGGCCGTAACCGTGCACGGGAAGGATGACCTTGCTCACCCGCCCGTCCCGTCGAACCACGTAGACCAGACCTTGCTTGGCGCGGCGTCCGACGCGAGCGATATCGATCTCGGCCGGCACCGTCACACTGCGCGCTGGATCTTTGGCTGCTTCCACGGGGTCGTAGCTCTCGGAGTCGACACCTTCGACGTACGCGCCAGTCTCCAGATCGACGACGCGGGCTTCGATGTTCTCATAGAGCTCGTTCAGATCGCGCCCTGGCTCCAGCAGCCCAGCCACCTCGAGGATATTGCGGCGCATGTCGAGGAGCGCGTTTGCTTCCTGGCGCGGCTTCAACAGGACCGCTGCGGATGCGACCAGCGACGAACAGACCAGGCTGACGCAGAAGGCCACAACGAGCGTTCTCGCGACGGTGTCGGTCTTGTCCGCCTGCTGTTTTGGTGCCTCAGGCATTTCTCCTCAGCCTCCGGGCGATGTTGAACCGCATGACGAAATGATCGATGGTCGGTGCGAAGATATTGGCAAAGAGGATCGCGAGCATGATGCCCTCGGGGAACGCGATGTTCACGACGCGGATCACGACCGTGATGAGGCCGACGAGAAATCCGAAGATCCAACGACCCGGGTTGGTGACACAGGCCGTGACCGGGTCGGTCGCCATGAAGATCATGCCAAAGGCGAAACCGCCGAGCACGAGGTGCCAGTGCCAGGGCATCGCAAACATCGGGTTGCTATCGGATCCAATCGAGTTGAAGACTAGAGCAGCGGCGACCATCCCCAGCATGACGCCGGCGATGATCCGCCACGATGCGACTCCGGTGTAGATGATCAGCAATCCGCCGACAAGACACGCAAGGGTGGACGTCTCGCCCAGCGAACCTTGGATGGTCCCGAGGAAGGCATCCGTCCAGGTGACACCCTGCTCCAGGATGCCGGGTACGCCGCTCTGCGCACCAATCGCCAGCGGTGTGGCCCCCGTCACGACGTCGATCGGGGGCGTCCAGACCGACTCCCCGGACATTTCCACCGGGTAGGCGAAGTACAAGAAAGCACGCCCCGCAAGCGCAGGGTTCATGAAGTTCTTGCCGGTGCCACCAAAGACCTCCTTCGCTATCACGACCCCAAAGGAGATGCCGAGCGCAACTTGCCAAAGCGGCGTGGTGGCCGGAAGCGTCAACGCGTAGAGGATCGACGTGACGAAGAACCCTTCGTTGATCTCGTGGTTGCGAATGCCCGCAAATAGGACTTCCCAAACGCCGCCAGCTGCAAGCGTCACGAGATAGATCGGCAAGAAGTAGAGCATCCCGTAGAATGTCGCCGCGCCGATGCTGTGGGGATCGTGACCGATTCCGAGCGCACTCATCAATGTCCCTCGCCAATCAGACGGCGCGGCCAGGCCGAGACTTTGCATCGCCAGGTTTGCCTGATGCCCCGTGTTCCACATCCCGACGGCAACGCATGGCAAGACGCCCACCACGACGAGACCCATCACACGCTTCAGGTCAATCGCGTCCCGCACGTGGGGAGCATGGCGTGACACGTCTGCAGGCGAGTACAGCAGCGTGTCGATCATCTCGTAGACCGCCTGATATCGCTCGAAGCGGCCGCCCTTCGCGAAATGCGGTTGCAGCTTGTCCAGAAATCTCCGAAGCGGGCCCATCAACCGTCTTTCTCGATCAGGTTCAACGTGTCGCGGAGAAACGCACCGTACTCGTACTTACTGCAACACACGAACGAGCAAAGGGCGAGATCTTCCTCGTCGAGCTCGAGGCAGCCCAGTGCCCGCGCCGTGGCGGTATCTTGGGTGATGAGTGCCTTGAGCAGGGGTGCGGGCAGGATGTCCAGCGGCATGACTTTTTCGAAGTTCCCGATCGGGATCATCGCCCGGGGGCTCCCGTGTTGCGAAGTGGTGAGGGCAAACTTGTAGCTGCGTGGACGGAGGGCGGAAACGAAGGCGCGAATGGCCGAATATCTATCGATGCCTGGCGCGAGCCATCCGAGGAAGTGTCGACTTTGATCTTCCTGCAGCACGCTGACTTGAACGTCGTAGGGACCGAGGTACCGCGCCCTGCCCGCCGCCCGCCGGCCGCTCAGGATCGAGCCTGAGATCACCCGGCATGCGAGGGGCTCGACCTCGCCCTCCAAGAGGTCTTGGGTGCTTGCTCCCAATCGTGTGCGGAGCAGTCGGGGCCGCCGAACGAGCGGGCCCCCAAGCGCGACGACGCGCTCGGTAGAGAGCCGGCCTTTCGTGAATAGAGCGCCGATCGCCATTACATCCTGGTAGCCGATGTGCCAGACCGACTTGTGCTCGCTGACGGGGTCGAGGAAGTGGATGTGTGTACCGGCAAGCCCGGCAGGATGCGGGCCGTCGAAAACTGCAGGGATGACGGAGTCGATCTTGGGAAGTTGCATTTCGGGTCCCGGCGCCTGACAAACCCAAACCTTCCCGTCGGTCAGTCGGCTGATGACTGCCAACCCGTCACAGAATTCCTGTGCCCGCTCACCGATCACGATGCGAGGATCGGCAGCAAGCGGGTTGGTATCGATCGCCGTGACGAAGATCGAATGGGGCGACGCATCCGCCGGTGGAATCTTGCTGAACGGCCGCATTCGAAATGAGGTCCAGCACCCTGAACGGATCAGAACCTCCCTCACTTCGTGCGCAGCGAGCTTCGGAAGGGCCTCATGGTCGTATGAGCCAAACGTCTCCTGTTCGTCCCCGTCCAGTCGTACGACCACCGATTGCAGTGACCTGCGCTCACCGCGATGGATCGAGACGACTTCACCGCCGCCCGGCGATGTGAATAGGACGTCTGGATTGCTCTTGTCGGTGAAAAGCGCTTGGCCGAGTCGAACGCGGTCACCGACCCCCACCAAGAGCCGAGGTCGCAAGCCTCGGTAGTCCTTCGCAACCAGTGCGACCCAGTCGACTGGGTTGGCCGCAGAGACGCGCTGCTCCGGAACACCGGCGACCGGGATGTCCAACCCTTTTCGAATCCTGACGCGCATGCGGGGTGCCGAAGCTTAGCCCAATGTATCAGCAAAGGAATAGCCCATCGGCCAAACCCACGATGGGGGAGGCGCACTAGCAGGGTGATTCTTCGTAGAGATAGCCCAGAACATCCTCGCGGGAGAGGATGCCGACGATGCTCGAACCTTGGAGCACGGGGAGGCGCCCGATGTTGTGGGCGGTCATCTGCTCCAATGCGTCGGTGAGCGGCGCGTCGGGCGCGACAGTTCGGACCTGATGAGCCATGCAGCTCGATACCGCGAGCGACGCTCGTCCCTCGCGCTGCGCGCGTTCCACGTCCCGGCGTGAGATGATCCCCACGAGCCTGCCGTTCTCGACGACAGGCGCGCCCGTGTGACCCCACTCGTGCAGCGAGTGCATCAGCTCCGAGAGAGGCATCTCGGGAGCAACGGTGCGGACCGGACTGGACATCAGATCCCTCACGAACCGCGGGCGACGACAGAAGCGCTCTACGCCCTCCTGCAATCGAACGACCACCTCCTCGAGCGACAGATCTCGAACGACCGCAGAACCGGCGCCGGCATGCCCTCCTCCGCCGAGCTCTTGAAGAATCGCGCCAACCGGGACCGCGTTCGCTTGGGCGCGGCCAATGATGTGGGTCTTTCCGTTGGGCAACCGATACGCACAAAAGAGTGCGTCGTGAGGCAGGAGGCGAAACGCCTCGGTGGACACGCGCGCCAGGCCCGAAGGTACCTCGGGGGCCTGCAACGCAGCCACCCCAATGGATGCACCAAACCGCGGAACCTCCCGTGTGGCCTCGAGCAATCGCACCAGAAGCTGGCGTTCCAATGCGTCCAACGGTGGCCTGAGGAACCGCTGCAGAAGTCCGGACTGTGCTCCGCGACCTAGCAACCAGGCGAGCGCCATCGCATCGCGCGAGCTCGAACGAGCGTACGCCAGCGATCCGGTGTCCTCGTGGATCCCGAGCGCAAACAAGGTTGCCTCCTCACGATCGACGTCGACGCCACGTTCGCGCAACTCCTCGACCAGAAGCGTGGTCACAGAACCAACGGGTTGCACGTGCTCTTCGTCCGCGTGGACGTCGTCGGGGGCGCAGGGATGATGGTCCCAGACCAGGATCCGAACGCTTCGCGGCTGCGTTACCGCGCGCTCCAGCACCTCCTCGACATGCGCCAGGCGGCCGCGCCGCCGCACGTCGGTCAGCATCAACAAGTCGACCTGAGCGAGATCGAGGTCCTGACAGCGAAGCGTCCGGAATCGATCCGAATGGAGCGTGAGATACTGATGGACGTTCGGGGCGAAGCCGCCACTCAACCCAATCACCGAATCCGGGAAGAGCTTTTGCACGGCCACGCACGATGCCAAGCCATCGAAGTCGGTGGTCTCGTGCGAGGTGACGAGCTTCACGTCGTGGTTTCCAGGGTCTCCTGCA
>JBAVOF010000020.1:0-1852 GCA_049691835.1 Polyangiales bacterium | reverse complement strand
CCCTTCGCCCATGCCGCGGCGGCCGGCGATTCGTTCGTAACCCCACACGAAGACGAGCTGGACGCAAAGATAGGCGGCTCCTGCGCCGACGGCCGCCGACCAAACGCCGGGCTCCGAGCGAAACGGCGCGCTGAGCAAACCGAGCGCCGCGCTGGGCAGGCTCACCTCGTCGGGAATCTCCATCCACTCGAGATCCACGAACGTGGCGATGAGAAGTCCGCCCCCAAAGACGAAGTACAGGAGCGTCTCCAGGGTCGCGTGGAGCAAGAGCGTCCCCGGCTCGGCTCGAACGACCCAAAGCTCGGCGATGGCGACGCAGAGGATGGCGGCCAGCAGCTCGACCATGGGGTAGCGGGCCGATATCGGGGTAGCGCAACAGGAGGCCTTCCCTCGCAGGAAAAGCCAGCCCAGGACCGGCACGTTGTTCCAAGCACGGATGGGTGCCCCACAGCCAGGGCAGTGACTCGGGGGCGACACGACCGACATCCCCCTGGGCCAGCGGTAGATCGCCACGTTGAAGAAGCTCCCCCAGGCCGCCCCCCACGCAAACGCCACCAGCCATACGAACCAGCGCGCTACCTCCGCCGCAAGCATGCCCCATGCTACCAGCCAGCCGGGGCGTGTCCCGTTTTCTGTTTGCCGGTTGCGGCTGGCCGACGGGGGTGCGATTCAAGGATCGGACATGATTGGCGACGAGACCAGGGCAGCGCTTGGGGACTGTAAGCGAATCGTAGTGAAGATCGGCAGCCGCGCCCTCTGCGCGGAGGGGGGCCGTTTCGGCCTCGTGGCGGAGCAGGTTTCCATGCAGGTCAAGGCTGGACGCAAGCTGGTCCTCGTCTCGTCCGGCGCCGTCGCCCTCGGTCGGGTGCGTCTCGGACTCGCCGAACGCCCGAAGAGGATCTCGCTCCTTCAGGCGGCCGCGGCGACCGGACAGTCCTTGCTGATGCGGGCGTACGAAGACGCTTTCGAGCCGCTCGGTATCCACGTGGCCCAGGTGCTACTGACGCACGACGTGGTGACCGACCGCGATCGATATCTGCATGCGCGGCAGGCAATCGACGAGCTGCTCAAGCTCGGGGTCGTTCCGATCATCAATGAGAACGACACGGTCTCGATCGACGAGCTTCGCTTCGGCGACAACGACCAGCTCGCGGCGATGGTCTGTACGCTGGTGGGCGCCGACTTGTTGGTGCTCCTCAGCGACGTGGCCGGTATTCTCGACGACAAAGGGCATCGCATCTCACTGGTGCGAGAGGTGGCCGGCGTCGAAGCGTACATCAAGCCGCCGCAAGGCGATCTGGGTCTCGGCGGCATGCAATCCAAGCTGGAAGCCGCGCGCCGTGCCACCTTGCACGGTTTGCCAGTTGTCATCGGCCCAGCCTCTTCGTTGGGCTTTCTCGACGCGCTCCTGCGCGGCGCCGACGTGGGCACCCTGTTGCTTCCGCATGGCTCGCCGCTTCCAAGTCGAAAGCACTGGATCGCGTACACGCTCAAACCAAAGGGGAGCATCGTCGTCGATGCCGGCGCATGCCGGGCGCTCAAGAAGCGCAAGTCGAGCTTGCTTCCGGCGGGCGTGGTGTCGGTCACGGGTTCATTCAAGGTCGGTGATGCAGTGTCGATCGTGAGCGAGTCAGGCGAGGAGCTGGGCCGCGGTCTCGCGCGGTACGGCGCGGACGAGGTGAGCTTATTGGCGGGTGGACAGAGCCGACAGATCGCAGAACGGATTGGCAGCCATACCGGTGACGAGATCGTGCATCGAGACGACATCGTTCTCACGGGAGATGGCCGCTGAGGGGGCCGCTCCCGCGGGCTCCAAAAGATGCTACTGTCCTCGGCCATGACCGACGACTTG
>JBAVOF010000019.1:0-1833 GCA_049691835.1 Polyangiales bacterium | reverse complement strand
ACCCGCGTCAAGCGCATGTGTCATGGTCGGTCCGCCGTTGTCTTGAAGTGGTCCGAGTGCGACCTGTTCGACAGTGACGTTGACTTGGTCGGTCGGGTCGTCGAAGCCGCAGGTGTTGCCGGGGGATTCGATGTTGTAGCCAGAGCTGCCAAACCGATGTCTGTTCCATCAGAATCGATCGCGGTTCCGATCATGGCGCTATTGCTCGACACGGTGGAACTGTCCACGTTGAGCGAGGTCGGCACGAGTTCTGGGTATCAGCGCGTTGGGGGCTCCTCGCGGGCGCCCTTCTTCCAACACGCACCTCGCTGCCGACCAGGCTATAATGCGGCAAGCTCGGCATCAAGTCCCGGGTGAAAGGAACGGGCAAGTCAGCATGACGAAACCTCGTAAGTCCTGCGAACAAGAGACCTCATTGGAGACCAGCGTGTCTCTTCAATTCCATCCGACGCGGGAAGAGCTCCATGCGATGGGGAAGAGCCTGCGTGACAAGTACCCACGCCAAAGCCACGGAGTCTGGCAAGCGCCGAACAATCGGCCGGATCCTGTCGCACTGATCGAGGAATCGAACAAGGGACGCATGCCCCAATTCGTCCCGGTTCGTCACGGACGCATGTTGCAATCGCCGTTCACCTTCTACCGAGGCGCCGCGCTCAACATGGCCGCAGACCTGGCCGAAACGCCCGCAACTGGGATACGCGTGCAAGCGTGTGGCGACTGTCATTTGCTCAACTTCGGCGCGTTCGCGACACCAGAACGGCGCGTCATCTTCGACATCAACGACCTCGACGAAACGCTCCCCGCACCCTGGGAATGGGATGTGAAACGCCTTGCCGTCAGCTTCGTGCTGGCCTGTCGCAGCAATGGCTTCAGCGAAGGCAGCGCCCGCGACGCCGTGCTCGGCTGCTTGCGGTCCTATCGCGAGCGCATGGCCGAATACAGCGAGATGCACGTCCTCGACGTGTGGTATTCGAGCATCGATGTTGAAAGTTTGATCCCGACGATCCAAGACGAAGAAGCCCGGGAGCGCATGAAGAAGCGGTTGCGAAAAGCCCGCGAACGTAGCGTGCTGGAGCACGATTTTCCCGAGCTCGTGCATACGGCCGGTCTAACCCCGACAATCAAGGAAAATCCCCCCCTCATCTATCATCCGCACGACCAGGGGTACGACGAGATGTGGGCCAACTTGAGACGAGCCTTTGAGCGCTATCGGGAAACCCTGCAAGAAGACCGTCGCCTGCTATTGGAGCGTTACAAGCTCATGGACATGGCCATCAAGGTGGTCGGCGTAGGCAGCGTCGGGACCTTCTGCGGCGTCCTATTGCTGATGGCGGGTGAAGACGATCCCCTTTTCCTCCAGTTCAAGCAAGCGCGCCCTTCGGTTCTCGAACCGTATGCGGGCAAGTGTTTGCAATCCAACAATGGGCAGCGAATCGTCCACGGATCCCGGATGATGCAATCAGCCAGCGACCTTTTCCTCGGCTGGACGGAAGGGCAACACGGTCGGCAGTTTTACGTCCGTCAACTCAGGGACATGAAAATCAAGCCGATAGTCGAGGTATTCACGCCGAGCGTCATGCTCGAGTACGCTGAGCTGTGCGGCTGGACGTTGGCGCATGCCCATGCTCGGTCCGGCGAGCCGAGCAAGATCAGCGGCTACTTGGGAAAGAGTGACAAGTTCGACGAGGCCATCGCCGACTTCTCGATCGCGTATGCCGACCAAGCCGAACGCGATCATGAGGACCTCATGAAGGCTGCACGGGCAGGTCGGCTCGAAATCTTCGTGGAAGACGAATAGCGGGTTTCAAGGGGTTCCAAGCCCGCCGTCCATAC
>JBAVOF010000018.1:0-3986 GCA_049691835.1 Polyangiales bacterium | reverse complement strand
GCGCTCGGCATTCTGCTCGGCACCGCCATCGGCCGAGTGAATGGTCTCTGTCGACCCGCGGCCGGTCCCCAGCAGCGTACCGTCGCGATCGACCACCGCGGCCTTCACGTTCGACGTACCCAGATCGATGGCGAGAATCGGCAATGCAGTCACCTCGTAGCCCGCGGAGGTCGAGCAAGACGTCGCTATCATCGCTTGGAGATCAATGCCAGAACGAACGTTGCAAAAGGCAAGATCGAAGGACCCAGATCTGATCGAGATGGGTGGCCAGCGGATGTTGATGAACTCGCGGGGCGGGAATTGACTCGTGTTTCTGAATTCCCGGGCTACACTCCGCTTCTGCGCCGAAGCCACCCCGCTACCGTCAACCAGGAGCGTTCGTGAACCAAGTCCCTGCACCAACGGAACACGCGGGTACGAGCGACGACGCGATGCAAAGGACCCAGACCGTTCAGGCCTCCGACGTCACCAGCGTCCTAGGTGCCGACTCATCGGTAGCCGTTCGCACCAAGCGTCGCTGGTATGTAGCGGGGGCCATCGCGATCGTCGTCGTCGCCGTCACTGGGATTTGGGTCATCGCCTCTCCCCCCGACCGGGCACAGTTCACGATGCAAGACGCGCGCCGCGGCACCCTAACCGTGACGGTCACCGCAACAGGAAATCTCGAACCGACCAACCAGGTCGAAGTAGGAGTCGAGGTATCCGGTACCATCGCGACGGTGGAGGTGGACTACAACGACCGCATCAAGCGGGGCCAAGTTCTCGCGAGACTCGATCCAACGAAGTTCAAAGTTCAAGTTCTGAGGGCGCGTGCGGCGCTTCAATCAGCGAAGTCCAGGGTCCTGCAGGCGCAAGCCACGGTCGAGGAAAGCCGTGCCCAGCTCGGACGACTCATGCGCCTCCGGGAGCTCAGTCAAGGGACCGATCCTTCACAATTCGACATCGATGCGGCGGATGCAGGATTGAAGCGCGCCGAGGCCGATCGCGCCAGCGCCAAAGCGGACGTTGCCGAAGCGACCTCAGCCTTGGAATCGAGCGAGATCGATCTTGCAAAGAGCGTCATTCGTTCGCCGATCGACGGTGTGGTCTTGGTACGTTCGGTAGAGCCGGGCCAGACGGTTGCCGCTTCGCTTCAAACCCCGGTGCTGTTCATTCTGGCTGAGGACCTGACCAAGATGGAGCTTCACGTGAGCGTGGACGAGGCTGACGTGGGCCGAGTTCGAGCGGGTCAGAAGGCGACATTTGCGGTCGATGCCTATCCTGATCGCACGTTTTCTGCGGATATTATCGACGTTCACTACGGCGCTCAGGAAGTGGATGGCGTCATCACCTATGAGACCGTCTTGAATGTCGACAACGCGGACGCATCGCTGCGACCCGGCATGACGGCCACTGCGAACATCGTCGCGGAGGAGGTAGAAAATGCAGTTCTGGTCCCGAATGCGGCACTGCGTTTCACGCCACGCGAACGAGAAGAGCCGACAGCCAGTGGCAGTCTCGTCGGCCGACTGTTTCCACGTCCGTCGAGCTCCGCATCGAAGAGTGGCCGGCACCACGTGACCGATAAGAATCAACAACGCGTCTGGATTTTGCAAGACGGCCGACCCGTTCCGGTGCCGATCACCGTCGGAGCCACCGACGGCATCATGACCGAGGTGGTGCAGGGCGAGGTGGAGCCAGGGACACCCCTCATCGTCGATGTCATCGCGGAGTGAATTGATCGTGCATACCCACGAGCATCCTGGACCCGCCCTCATCGAGCTGACGGGCGTAACCAAAGTGTACGGGAGCGGCGCAGCGGCCACGCACGCGTTGCGCGGGATAGACCTCAGGATTGAAGAGGGGGATTTCGTGGCGGTGATGGGTGCGAGCGGTTCCGGGAAGTCCACGTGCCTCAACATTGTCGGCTGTTTGGACACTCCCACTTCTGGTTCCTATCTCTTCCGCGGCGTCGAGGTGAGCGCGCTGTCACGTAATCAGCGTGCGCTCTTACGCCGTCACTACCTGGGATTCGTGTTTCAGGGATACAACTTGCTGAGCCGCACTTCGGCGCTCGAAAACGTGGAACTTCCACTCGTCTACCGAGGCATCCCAAGAGCGGAGCGTCGGAGGCTGGCTAAGGACGCTCTGGCAGCCGTCGGCCTGCAGGGCCGGGAAGAGCACAGCCCCGCGGAGCTCTCGGGCGGACAGCTGCAGCGCGCCGCAATCGCGCGGGCGCTCGTCACCGGACCTCAGGTGCTGCTCGCCGACGAGCCAACCGGAAACCTAGACACCGCTCGCAGCATCGAAATCATGGAGCTACTCACCGCATTCAACCGCGACAAAGGCACCACGATCGTGTTGGTCACCCACGAAACAGCGATGGCCGCCTACGCCGACCGCATCGTCCAGTTCGTGGACGGGCAGGTCACATCGATCGTGCGTCACGACGAGGTGGCCTGATGTTGTACAATGCGTTCTTGCTGGCGCTCCAGGAGATTCGCCGGAACGCCATGCGTTCGTTCCTGACGATCTTGGGCGTCGTCATCGGGGTCGCGGCGGTGATTACGATGGTGACCATCGGCGGAGGCGCGACGGTTCAGGTTACCGAACAGATTGCGAGCCTGGGCACCAATCTTCTGATCGTCACGCCCGGCCAGAGGATGGGCATGGGCCAACGCGCTCCTGCCGCTGCTTTCGAGCTGGCCGACGCCGAGGCCATCGGCAGGGAAATCCCTGCGGTTGCCGCCGTGGTGCCGGCGTCCTCCCAGCCGGTCACCGCGGTGTTCGGCAACGAAAACTGGAGCACCCGAGTCACAGGGACCGACAACCGATACCTCAAAGTGGGGAACTGGAACCTCGCCGCGGGGCGGGAGTTCACCGATAGCGAGCTTCGCGCCGGCAGCGCGGTCTGCATTGTCGGGTCGACCGTGCGTCGTGAGCTCTTTGGCAGTCAGGACCCGCTGGGGAGCAAGATCCGCTTCGACAAGCTGGCATGCCAGGTGATCGGCAGCCTTTCGAGCAAGGGGCAGTCCACTGTCGGCACCGATCGGGACGACCTGGTGCTCATCCCTCTGCGAACCTTTCAAAGGAGACTCTCCGGGAATCAGGACGTCACTCTCATCCAAGTATCCGTCCGAAACGGGACATCGACCGAAACAGCCGAAGAGGACATCAACCGACTGATGCGAAAGCGTCGCCACATTTCGGAGACCGAGGACGACGACTTCTCGGTGATGGACATGAAGGAAATCACCAAGATGCTCACCGGGACGACGCAGGTGCTCACCGCCCTGCTCGGGGCTGTTGCGGCGGTGAGTCTGCTCGTCGGCGGGATCGGCATCATGAACATCATGCTCGTATCGGTCACCGAGCGCACGCGCGAGATCGGTATCCGACTTGCCATCGGCGCCCTCGAACGCGAGGTTCTGACGCAGTTCCTGGTCGAAGCCATCGTTCTCTCGTCCTTTGGGGGCGTGTTCGGCGTTGCCCTGGCGCTCATAGCGTCGCTTGCGGCTTCGAACGCGTTGAGTGTGCCCTTCGTGTTCAATCCGGGGATCGTGATCGTCGGTTTCCTGTTTTCTGTCGGCATTGGTGTCGTGTTCGGTTACTTCCCCGCGCTAAAGGCAGCGCGATTGGACCCGATCGAGGCCCTTCGACACGAGTGAGCTGGGCCGTTCCCCGTTTCTTAGCGCCATCGCCATACCGGATGCCTTATGCTCGCACCATGCCCAACCTGCCCCTCCACAAGAAGAAGCACCTTTCCGCATTTCGCAAGATCGCGCTTGGGACTTGGCATACGCCCTACGACCCAACCGTATACGGTGTGCTGAGCCTCAAGATGGACGAGGCCCTGCGATACATCGACGCGTTTCGAGAGCGCACCGGCAAACACCTCACGGTGAGTCACATGGTTGCCAAGGCCATCGCTGCCGTTCTCGAAGAGGTGCCGGACGCCAACGCACTACTGCGCTTCAGCCAGATCTATCTTCGGGACAGCATCGGTG
>JBAVOF010000017.1:0-2217 GCA_049691835.1 Polyangiales bacterium | reverse complement strand
TCGGTGTAGTGCGCCACGCCGACGTCGCCGAGGCGGTTGGCGAGCGGGACGCGAGCGACCATCTCAAGGCTCTGGGCATCATGGGTGGTGAGGAGCTCCGAACGATGCCGGTGCTCACCCGTGCTTGGCGGCGCTTGTCCTGGCTGAGCATCAACATCGTGCTCAATCTGATCGCAGCGAGTGTCATCGCGGCTTATCAAGAGACGCTCACGGCCGTGATCGTGCTTGCGGTGTTTTTGCCGATCATCTCCGATATGAGCGGGTGCTCGGGCAATCAGGCCATTGCGGTCAGCATGCGCGAGCTTAGCCTCGGCCTAATTCAGCCGGCGGACCTGCTTCGCGTTTGGGGCAAGGAGCTATCAGTCGGGATGATCAACGCGGTCGCGCTGGGCGTGCTCCTCGGGGGCGCCGCGTATGCCTGGCAGGGCAATCTGGCGCTGAGCCTGGTCGTGGGCCTTGCGCTCACACTCAATACCCTGCTCTCCGTCTCGCTGGGCGGCCTGGTCCCCTTGGTCTTGCGCGGACTTCGGATGGACCCTGCCCTGGCGTCGGGACCCATTCTCACGACCGTGACGGACATGTGTGGGTTCTTCCTGGTGCTCAGCTTCGCGACGGCAGCCATGCCGTCGTTGGGCATTTAGCGCCGAGCTCGATCACCGTCTGTGGGCCGAGCTCCCCGAGTAGGGGAGTCCGTCGAGGTAGTCGCTCAGGTGGCTGGGTAGACTGCGCTGCGATCGTCGAAGCGTGAGCTTGATCCACACTCCGGTCGCGCATACGACCAGCCCCAGCTTCTCGAACCAAGGAACGACGACACGGCCGCAGAGCGGGTCACTCTTGTGGCGGCGACGAAGTCGTCGTCCGATACCGCGATACAAACGGCTCGCGACGAGAATGGACCAGCGAGCGCGCGACGGTAGGAAGCGAGCGCCAGCGTCACCGCTACGGTAGTAGCCCTCGGCCATGGTGAGCACATCGTCCACGACTAGACGCACCGCATGCGGATCGGCATGCCCTCGGACGAGCTCTTCGGGGGCGACACCGTAGGCGCGGAGCCTATCGGCAGGAAGATACACTCTGCCGGCCTGGGCGTCCTCCAGGACATCACGCGCGATGTTGGTCAGCTGCATCGCAATTCCCAAATCGATGGCGTGACGCCATGCACGGGGGTCGCGAACTCCGAGCACCGAGCACATCATCAAACCCACCGTGCCGGCGGCGCGGTAACAATACCGCACCAGCTCGCGATCGGACCGAAGCTCGACGACCCCTAGATCCGAGCTCATCCCCATGATCAGCTCTCGGACTACGCCAAAATCGATGCTGCACTCGAGACAAAGCTCGCGAAACCAAAGGTAATGGCTCGGCCAAAACAACCTGCCACCGGGCTCCGCATCGAGCGCCACGAGAATGTTGTCGAGGTCCCTCTGCGCGTCCGGGGTCGTCCACTCCGAATCAGCGAGGTCGTCGACCGCGCGGCAAAACGCATAGAGCGCAGCAACGCGCCGTCTCTGGCTGCGACTGAGGAATGCGGATGCCCAACGAAATGAACGCGCACGGAATGCCAGAACCTGCCAGTGCGAGACCTCGTTCGGCTGATCCTGGCCTGAATTCATATCGGCACCGACTCCGACACTGGAACTAGGCCGGACTCGGCCTCGGGTTGAGCAATGATCTTCTGGATCACTTTTGCTGACGAGAGCACGCCGGGAAGACCCGCCCCCGGGTGCACGCCGGCACCCACGAAGTAGAGGCCGCGAACGTCTTCGGACACGTTGTGGAAGCGAAAGTAGGCCGACTGGCGCAGCGTGGGCTCCAGGCCAAAGGCCGCGCCTCGATAAGAGTGTAGCTCCGTCTCGAAGTAGCTTGGGTCGACGTGAAATTGCGTAGCCAGGTTGTCACGAAGTCCGGGCAGGTGCTGGGCGTCGAGCGCATCCAGGATGCGCTCCATGTACCGAGGCCCTTCGACGGACCAATCGAGCCCGCTCAGCTGATTGGGGACGGGAGAAAGCACATAGAAGCTCTCTCCACCCGGAGGCGCCAGGCTGGAGTCCGTGCGCGTAGGAGCGTGCAGGTAGAGCGAGAAGTCGTCGGGGAGAGTCTTTCGATCGAAGATATCGGTTAGCAACCCCCGATAGCGCGGACCAAGCAAGATCGAGTGGTGCGCCAACTCGGGATAGGTCTTCTTCGTTCCGAAGTAGCCGACGAAGAGACTCATCG
>JBAVOF010000016.1:0-4152 GCA_049691835.1 Polyangiales bacterium | reverse complement strand
TCGAGCTTGCGCCACCAAACGGCAAGCACGCAAAACACGTGGCTCGGAGGTCGCGGAAATGGTTGACTTAGGTCGAGAGGGACACGACCGGACCGTGACTGGCGAACGCCTGAGAACACTCATCGTTGACGACGAGCCAAATATCCGCTCGACGCTCTCCGTCTGTCTCGAGTCGATCGACTGTGAGGTCCACACCGCGGCCGGTGCCCGCGAAGCGTTGGCAGTCATCGAGCGGCGGCCTTTCGACATGGTGTTCCTGGACGTGCGCCTCGGACGGGCCGATGGGATGGCCCTTCTGCCGGAAATGCTCCGCATGGCTCCGCGCCTGGCTGTCGTCATGATCACGGCTTACGCGAGCATCGAAAGTGCCGTCCAAGCGATCAAGGCCGGAGCCCAGGACTACCTTCCCAAGCCGTTCACACCCGCACAGATCCGGATCATCGTGGATCGCTTTCGGGAGCGCTGCGCGCTTGAAAACCGTCTTGCCGATCTCGAAGGCATGCTCGCCGATACCGTGCCGACTGTGCTGATCGAGACGCACTCGCAGCCGATGCAGCAAGCGATCGATACGATCACGCAAGCTGCCAAGGCGGATTCCGCGGTGCTCCTTCGAGGCGAAAGCGGAACCGGCAAGGGGGTGCTCGCGCGGCTGCTCCATGAGCGAAGCCAACGGGCCGCGCACCGACTCGTCACGGTGAGCTGCCCGACCCTGACGAACGAGCTTCTCGCGAGCGAGCTCTTCGGTCACGTGCGCGGAGCATTCACCGGGGCGGTGCGTGATCAACCAGGTAAGGTCGAGGAAGCGGATGGCGGAACCTTGTTCCTCGACGAAATAGGGGAAATCGTGCCTGCGCTTCAATCGAAGTTGCTTCGGTTCGTGCAAGATCGTGAGTTCGAACGCGTGGGTGACACGCAAACCCGGCGTGCCGACGTACGCCTAGTTGCGGCCACCAATCGGAACCTCGATGCCGATGTCGAAACGGGGCGCTTTCGTTTGGATCTCCTCTATCGGCTCAACGTGATCGAGGTGACTGTCCCAGCGCTCCGAGATCGGCGTGAGGATCTCGTCGGACTCGCGCGCCATTTTATCGCCTTCGCAGCGCGGGAGATCGGGCGAGCCTCGCCACGGCTGAGCCCAGAGGTGGAAGCGCTTCTCCTCGCCTATGAGTGGCCAGGCAACATCCGCGAGCTCAAGAACGAAATGGAGCGCGCCGTAGTCTTGTCGCAGGAGGACGTCCTTCGCCCGGAGAGCTTCTCGGAGCGTGTTCGAGGCGGAGCCAGCGTGGTCCCTTCGGTTGGCGGCGGCTTTACGCTCGACCAAGTCGAGCAGGAGCACACTCTCCGCGTGTTGTCCCGAACGGCGACGCGCGAGGAGGCAGCGCGGATTCTAGGGATCGATCCGTCGACGCTCTGGCGGCGGCTCAAACGCTACGAAGAAGGCAACGGCGAATCGGGCCCCTGATCATGATCGTTCGGCTCTCCTGGTTTCGCCGGGGACTCGAAAGAGCTTCGCGGACACCCGTTCCCGCAAATCCGATGGAATGCGTTCTCGATCAGATTGTCGAGCAGGCGCTGAAATCGTGAGAAGTCGGCCTCGATGGTCAGCAGGCTCTCGCCCGGGCGGTGTTGCCTACGCCTTCAGACGCCCAATTCTCGGAGTCCTCTGACTTGAAGACAAAGAGGACCAGATCGTAACTGCTATCGTCCCACGTGAGCTCAATTTGGTGCGGACCGCCGCATGTCGTGAAGGCCCACTGGTCGATCGGGTCGTTTCCGTCGGTCGAAAGGGGATCCGGGGCACATCCCCTCCACCTGTCCGATCCCGACTCCCCGCTGCGCCATGTCGCCAGGCTCGAGAGCGCCGTACTCTCAGATCGGGATGATCGAGCAGGGCTCGATCCCACCGCTCCCACCTGTCCCGCCATCGGCGGAGGCGCGCTGGGGCGCGGCCCCGGCCAAACTTGACGCGAGCACGTCGGCCCTTGGGCAACGACCGGAGATCTCGCCCGACAGCCGGGGCGGGGAGGGCGAGCTAGAACGACCAGATGCGCTCGATCACCCAGACGATCGCCACCAAGTCCAAAGCCGTCAGGACGACGAACAACGCCAACCAAGCGAAGCCGTTTGGAACAATGCGAAGCATCGCTTGGATCAGCTTGCGGCTATGTCCGCTCAGCACTGGAAACGCCTGGTCGTAGTTCGTGTGGTGAATGTGATGAACGGCGGGTGGCAGCAAGACGTGGTGTTCCTGGAGCCAGACGGCGAGCCTTGGACGATTGCGAGGCGCCGTGTGCGTGAGCCGATGCGAGTACTGATTGAGGTACCCCAACGAGTAGCCGACGCCCGCCACCATGAAGGCGGTGGAGCTTAAGCCGCAGATTCCAAACAGGAAGAGCGACTTCACCAGGAACAAGACGTTGAGATCACCCCAGACATCGAGGAGCCGCCGAGTTGAGATGTCGTAAGCAAACGTGTGGTGCCACTGGAACTCCACGCAGGGCACTCCGATCAATGGGAGCCGCACGAAGCGCGGGTTGTCGAGGACCACATGCAAGACACCACTGTAGAAGTCGATGTACAGATAGAGCAACGCCACCGTCGCCAGCAAGGCCAGGGCGCTGGGTGCGGCAGCGATGCCATAGACACAAGTGGCGAGAACGAGCAGGACGAAGGGCTTGAATCGCCGCTGGTAGACTTGGTGGTTGTTGTTGGCAACCCAGGCCATCTCCTCAGAAAGCGTCTCACCGTCTTCTTGAGCCTTGGCGATGCGTTTGCGAACGAGCGTGTTGAGCCAATCGTTCATGTTGGCGTACGACTCCTTACGGATGTCGAACTCCGGAGCGGCGGCGACTACGTCCACGATGGCGACCTCGATAGCGAGCCGGCGCGGAACCGAATCGACTGAAGCTAACGGGACCCCGCTCCTCCACGGTCGAGGTCGCACGCCGACGAGTTCCGCACGCGGCGCGTGGACCCGAGCATTCACCAAAAGCGTGATTTTGGCAAAACCTGGCAATCCAGTTGTCCGCGCGTCCGAATCGGCGTCCCGAAACCTTCCGGCAGGCCGAGCTTTTTCAGGCGGAGGAGCGCGACTAACGCTACCATTGGGAGCCGAGAAACCATGAAAGCGATCGTGCACGACGAGTACGGCTCACTCGACCTTCTCGAGCTCCGGGACATCGAAGAACCGGCCGTCGGCGACGATCAGGTGCTGGTGCGGGCCCACGCGGCTGGCCTGCACGTTGGAGATTGCTTCAGCGTCCGTGGCGCCCCCTTGGTGATGCGCTTCGCTACCGGGCTCCTCAAACCCAAGCGCGGTGTCCCCGGATTCGATGTCGCGGGGCGGGTCGAGGCGGTCGGCAAGAACGTGAAGGTCTTCCGGCCTGGCGATGAGGTGTTCGGCGCATGCAACGGGGCATGCGCGGAGCTGGTATGTGTCGAACAAGATACGCTCGCCGAAAAGCCATCCAGGCTCAGCTTCGAGCAAGCAGCGGCCATTCCGACGTCCGCGCTTGCGGCTCTTCACGCCCTTCGAGATGTGGCGAAGCTGCAGCCAGGGCAAGAGGTCCTGATCAACGGCGCTTCGGGAGGCGTGGGTACTTACGCCGTGCAGATCGCCAAGTCCCTCGGAGCCCAGGTGACCGGGGTGTGCAGCACGACGAACGTCGAGTTGGTTCTCGGGATCGGCGCAGACCACGTGATCGACTATGCGCAAGCGGACTTCACGACGGGCCAGCAGCGCTACGACCTCATTTTTGACAACGTGGAGAATCGATCGCTGTCGGAGCTGCGCCGCGCGCTGACGCCGAGAGGTATGCTGATACTCAACAGCGGTACCGGGGCGCAGGGAATCGCGATGATGGTTCGCCTCGTCAAACCGCTCCTGTTATCACCGTTCGTGAGCCACGACCTGTGTCGCTATCTTTCGGTTCCCAATCATAACGACCTGCTGGTTCTCAAGGACCTCGTCGACTCCGGAGAGCTCACCCCGGCCATCGACAGGATCTACCCTCTGGACCAGACGCCCGCTGCCCTCGCTTATGTCGAGGGCGGGCATGCGCGCGGAAAAGTCATCGTCCGCATATGACGTCGCGAGCAGCACGAGCGGCTCGAACCGCCGCCGATCTACTGGCTGGTCGTCCTGGGCAACCC
>JBAVOF010000015.1:0-2966 GCA_049691835.1 Polyangiales bacterium | reverse complement strand
GGCCTCTGCGAGCGCACGCTCGATCTCGGTGTTGCTGGGCTCGATGGTCTTGGCGAATCGCAGATTGTTCACCGTGTATTCATGCCCGCACCAGAGCTTGGTGTCCGGTGGCAAGGCGCGGAGCTTTGCGAGCGACCGGGACATCATCTCCATGGTGCCTTCGAAAACCCGTCCACAACCCGCGATGAAGAGCGTGTCCCCGCTGAAGAGATTTCCTTCCGTGACGAAAGCGATGGCACCTAGCGTATGACCCGGGATTTCGAGAACACCGACTGATGCGCCGGCGAATTCGAACGAGTCGCCCTGGCCGAGTGCATCGGTCTGCCGGGGAATCCGCTGGTGATCCGCGTCGTATCGCGACCCGCGCACGTGCTCGACGGAACACTCCTCGATCAGTGGCTCGATCCCACCGATGTGGTCCCAGTGATGATGCGTGAGCCAGATCTCGCTGAGCTTCACCCCAGCCTCGTCGATCGCCCGCAGGACAGGATCGGCTTGAGAAGGATCGACAACCGCCGCCCGCCCATTTTCGATGACGAGATAGGCGTAGTTGTCGCTCAAACAAGGTATCGGACAGACCTGCATCAGAGCAACGATAGTGCTCGAATGCGATGCTGGCCATCCTCGCGGCGGCGAAGAGGAACCAAACGATCGTCCTCCAAATTGATCGTGAATGGTCCGGGAGAATGAGGATGGGTTAGCCTCAGCCGATATTTTTCCGATATTTTCTCATTCGTCCCGCATTTCCTGAGCCAATTTGCCTGCTGGGTCTGTCGCTCGCGTTGGCAGGGTGCGGCTCAGACGGCGGGGGTGGAGTACCCCATCATCGTGCCGGTGAACGACGAGCTACACAGCACGGGGGCGAACCTAGACGCCACCAGTGTCGCGGGCAGCAACCACAGCTTCGGCCTCTTCAGTTACGTGTATGCCGATCCGGACGGCCAGCAGTTCGAGGTACTAAGCTACCGGGTGAATCGGTCTGCGAATCACGCACCCTAGCGCCCGTTGACCCGGACTAAGGCGGGCTCCAGAGACCTGGCATCTCATGGCGAATCATCTTCGAAACGAGACGAGTCCCTACTTGCTCCAGCACGTCGACAACCCGGTCGATTGGTATCCCTGGGGTGAGGAGGCGATGCAACTCGCGAAGGAGCAAGACAAGCCGGTCCTGTTGAGCATCGGCTACGCCGCGTGCCATTGGTGCCATGTGATGGCTCACGAGTCGTTCGAGGACGAGGCGACCGCGGCGCAGATGAACGCCGACTTCATCAACGTCAAGGTCGACCGGGAAGAGCGTCCCGACATCGACAGTATCTACATGCAGGCCGTCACGGCCATGATCGGCCGCGGCGGCTGGCCGATGACCGTGTTTCTGACGCCTGACGGTAAGCCGTTCTATGCGGGGACCTACTTCCCAAACGAGCCCCGCCACGGGATGCCGAGCTTCAAGCAGATCCTGACCGGGGTCACCAAGGCCTGGCATGGTGACCGAGCCAACGTGGTGAGCAGCGCCACCGAAGTCGCCGAGCAGCTGCAAGCCTTGTCGGGCGTCGGCTTCGAAGAACGAGCTCTGGACGAAGACGTCTTTCGACAGGCGCTGCGGGGTCTGGGCCAGCGCTTCGACCCAAATTGGGGCGGATTTGGTGATGCCCCGAAATTTCCGCAGCCGATGACCATCGAGTTCTTGCTTCGTGAATCAGTGCGCAGCGCGAGCTCCCATGCGCTCGAGATGGCCGAGGTGACACTCCGAAAGATGGCCGAGGGCGGGATGTACGATCAGCTCGGTGGCGGCTTCGCTAGATACTCGGTCGACCATCGGTGGATGGTTCCGCACTTCGAAAAGATGCTCTACGACAACGCGCAGCTGGCGCGGGTCTACCTGCATGCGTGGCAGCTGACGGGGAACGCTCTCTATCGACGCATTACCGAAGAGACCCTCGACTACGTTCTGCGGGAGATGCGTCACGAGGGCGGCGGTTTCTATAGCAGCCAGGATGCGGACAGCGAGGGTGTCGAAGGGAAGTTCTACGTTTGGTCGGCGGGCGAGATCCGCGATGCACTCGGAGACGAGGCCGACCCGTTCATGCGGGCCTACGGTGTGTCTGACCAGGGGAACTGGGAAGGTCACAACATCCTGCACGTGCATCTCGATGCTGCCACTCTCGCCACCCAGCTCGGCATCGACCCGGAAGCACTGCAAATGCGGCTGGCCAGGGCTCGTACGATGCTTTACGAGCTGCGCTGCACACGAATCTGGCCCGGACTCGACGACAAGGTGCTCACCTCTTGGAACGCGCTGATGCTCGCGGCACTCGCAGAGGCCGGTCGCGCGCTCGGCCGCTCCGACTACGTGGAAGCGGCGAGGGCAAATGCGCGATTCCTCCATCGAACGATGCGGCGGGACTCCGGGCGGCTGCTGCGCACATGGAAAGCGGGCTCCGCAGCCAAATACAACGCCTACCTCGAGGACTATGCGTACCTGGCCGACGGTTTGCTGGCACTTTATGAGGCGACCTTCGAGCCGCAATGGGTCGCCTGGGCAGGGGAGCTCGCTGAGCTGATGCTCGCGCACTTTCGCGATGATGAGAACGGCGGATTCTTCGACACCTCGGACGACCACGAGCAGCTGATCCATCGACCGAAGGACCTGCAAGACAACGCGGTGCCAAGCGCGGGCTCGATGGCCGCCAACGTACTGGCGAGGCTCAGCTTGCTGATGGGCAATGGGCAGTACTGGCAGGTGGCCGAGCGGAGCACGGCGACGATGAGCAAGTTCATGAGTCAGTACCCATCGGGCTTCGGCCAATGGCTCAGTGTCGCAAGCTTCATCCTCAGCGGGCCACGCGAGATCGCAATCGTCGGCAGCATTGACGAGGCCGCACCCATGCTGGCGGTGGTTCGCGGTGGGTACCGGCCGTTCCACGTCATCGCGCTCGGGGACGGAACGGTCGATGGTCCGGTGCCTC
>JBAVOF010000014.1:0-1533 GCA_049691835.1 Polyangiales bacterium | reverse complement strand
CTCTTGGCTCTCTTAGCTCTCTTAGCCCATCGGGCTCAAGCTGAGCGCCGAATTTCGCGGTACTAGATATTATGTCGTGTAGAGCGCGAAGCTGAAAGAGCGTTTGTCTCCAATGCCGATCAGTTAGGGATGGAAGTGATCGAAATGCTTTGAGAAGTCGGCGTGGGAAGGTTCTGTTAATCGGTCGCCGATGCGATCAGACTGGCCAGCACCGAGGGGGGTTGGCCCATGTTGCAGGAGATTGTCAGTGGTTGTGCGAGTCTAGGTGGACCGCCGGAGCTCGATGCATTTCGCAAGCACCTGCCGCGGGAGTGGATTGAAGAGGCGCTGCGTGCGACAGGCACGGCCACGCTGAGACGCAGACGGCTACCGGCGGAGCAAGTGGTGTGGCTCGTGCTCGGCATGGCGCTGTTCAAGGACCGGTCGATCACGGACGTGGTGAACAAGCTCGACCTGGCGTTGCCCGGCTCGGTCAAGGTGACGGTGGCTCCGAGCGCCATTTCGCAGGCTCGAGCACGGCTGGGACAAGAGCCTGTGCGGTGGCTGTTTGAGCAGTGCGCGCACGAGTGGGCTCATCAAAGCGCCGATGGAGATCGGTGGCGTGGTCTGGCGTTGTATGCAGTGGACGGAACGTCGTTGCGTGTTCCCGATTCGGAGGCGAACCGACACGAGTTCGGACTCATTGTCGGTCGCCTTGCACCGGAGGGCAGCGGTTATCCCGTGATGCGAGCGGTCGCGTTGATGGCGCTTCGTTCACACATGCTTGCTGCGGTCGCCTTTGGACCGTGCAAGCACGGCGAGCACACCTATGCGCGGCAACTTTGGGGTGAGATTCCCGACGATTCTCTAACGATCGTGGACCGTGGATTTCAGGCTTCCAACGTGCTGCATCCGTTGCATCAAGGTGGCGCCAATCGCCATTTCCTGGTGCGTGCACGCTCGGACACCAGGGGCAAAGTGGTCACGCGAACCACCCCTACCGATGAGCTCGTGCAGTTTACGATATGTCCGTCCACACGAGCAAAGGAGCCGACCCTGCCCTTGCATTGGAGGGTGCGTCGTATCCGCTACCGGATGAAAGGCGGAAAGGAGCAAATGCTGCTGACCTCGTTGCTGGACCCGAAGAAGTATCCGGCCAACGAGATCATTGCTCTGTACCACGAGCGATGGGAAATCGAGATGGGCTTCGATGAGCTCAAGACCGACATGCTCGAGCGCAACGTCCCGATGCGAAGTCAAACTCCGCAGGGAGTGCGGCAAGAATTGTGGGGCGTCCTTCTAGCCTACAATCTTGTGCGTCGCGAGATGGAGCAGGTCGCAAAGGAAGCGAACGTAAGCCCTCTGAGGATCAGCTTCATCGCGTCCTATCGTTTCATCCGTGACGAGTTTCTGTGGTGCGCAGTGGCTCAGCCGGGAGCCATTCCCGCGCACCTCAAACGCTTGCGGCAACAACTATCGCTTTTCCTCCTACCAAAGAGACGCTCCGCTCGCCGCTACCCTAGAGCAGTAAAGCGAAAATCCAGTCAGTATCCT
>JBAVOF010000013.1:0-11023 GCA_049691835.1 Polyangiales bacterium | reverse complement strand
CCTTGGGAAAGTGCCTGCGGCATAGCGAACGCCAGTCCTTCTGTCCCACGTGAACCAGCATCTGGCTGAAATCGATGGCGCCGATGCGGTTGAAGCCTTTGCTCTTGAAGTAGAAGAGTGAGCCGGTGAAAATGTCCTGCGCGTACTCGGCACCGTCGGTTTCGTGGACCGTGTTGCCGGCGATGATCGAGTGGCCGATCATCATGTTTTCCAGAGCATGTGCGTTGCCGATCGTCGCCGCCACACCGCCGGCCAGATTCGGTTTGTCTAGGTCGTCCGTGCGGGGCGTTCCGTGGACCTCGTTTTCGACGATTGTGCAGCCGTGGATCTCCAGGGAGCCGTTGGACATGTAGACGCCGCCACCACGCCAGTATCCCATCGCGTACATGAACGGCGGCAAGCCTGGCAGCAGCGCGACGAGATTCCTTGCGACGGTGCTGTTCTCCAAGGCCAAAGTCTTCGACTTGCCAATGCCGCCGCCGTCGGAATAGACGCCACCGCCGTAGGCGAAGACCCCATAGATGCCGTTACCGGTGATTGCGGATCGACGGATCGTCGACAGCTGTCTGCGCGCCTCTGCACCACCAACTGAAAAGACTCCACCGCCGGAAACGCCGGAAGCGGAGACGGAATTGCCGCTGACCACACAGTTGTCCATCTCGACGATATCCGCGTAGATGCCGCCTCCGAAAACTCCCGCGTCTCTCGACCTGGCGGGAACGTCCGCATCCCTCTTGCAGTGATTGTCGTAGAGCTTGCAGTCCTGGAGCTTGGCGATTCCCCATACGGCGATCCCGGCGCCCCGCGCGCGGGTCGAGAGTTGCCCGTTTTCGTCGTTGGGATCCGGCGGCGGCAGCTCTTCGGCGACGCTCCAACCTCCCGTGATGGACACGTTGATGAGCGTCAGGTTGCCTCGGACAGCCAGAACCCGGGCCGGGTTCGCCTCGCCGCCGGTCCAGGCCACGGTGATCCCGGAGGGAAGTGACGAGGCGTCGATCACGACGCTCTTTGTCGCGTAAAGCGCCGAGCGGCCGTAGTCCCGGTCGAAGTAGCCGACCAGGTACGATACGGGACCGCTTGGCTCGTCCCGCATGCCCATCACCTCGCCCTTGAGCACGGTGTGCTCGCTCTCGACGATGGACAATTCGATGATGCCGCCGTCGAGACTCGCGTCGAAGTTGATCGGTTGACCACTCGCTGCGGAGGCAAGCGCAGAGCGAAGCGTGACAAAACCCTCGGGCGGTTCCGCTACGTCTTCGAGACTGTTGACCACGATGGGCTCGTGGTTGCCGTCACAACCGACGCCGAAGCGAGCCACGACAATGACCGGCAATAAGTAAAGGTAAGCTTTCATAGGGTTCCCCCGTAGATATCGCGGAGCACGCCCTGCCGCCAGCCAGCACCCGAACGGGGGAGGTCCGAAATCGCTCCGATCAGCTTCGACGCAGACAACGCATTGCCCGCGTCGAGCGGGAGCGCGATTGTGATGGCCGTCGCAGCTCAGCTCGGTGGGCTCCTTGGAAGCGCCATCGGCCGGCTGGCTGACACGCCGCCTCCTTCGCGCCTCGGCTTCACCCGGAAGATCTACATGGTGTTCGATCTGAGTGATCGCCCGACCGGCGTGCAAAGCGAAACGCTCGTGCTCGCCGTGGAGCGGCACATCGAGGGCCGCACACCGGAGACGTCGGGGCCGCTACCTTTCAACGTCTACGGCATCAGTGATGACAATGAACTCACCGATCAGACCGATTGGGAACTGGCCACGATTCCAGAAGATGCAATAGACAACCCGGGGACGCGCTACGCCTTCGACCTCACCGACTACATCAACGATCGCATCGCCAATGACAAAGTCCTCCAGGTCACGATCCTCATCGCGCACAAGAACCAGACTTACGACAACGTCAACACATCGTCGTTCTTCTCCAAGAAGCAGACCGGGGATGAGCGCAATAGCCCATTCCTGCGACTCGAGTGAAAATCGTACCCGCGGGAAGCCCCCAACAGACGCAGATTGGGTCTTCCTAGTTTGGCGAGCGAAAGCTGATCATGGTCGAGCGACTCTTCGCGCTGCTCTGGAACGCAAGGACAACGGTGGCATCCGCGGTGAACCAGAAGTGCATTTTCATCGCACCCAAGGGCTTCACCGAATCCGGCGCACCGAGCTTGCGCTTGATTTGATCGAGGGCTTCTTTGTGGATCCCCTTCTTGTGCACAGTCACATCGGTCACCTGGGTGCCCGCGAATCGCACGATGGTCGTGTCGACAGTCGAGCAGGTGTGTCGGTCGCCATCCACCGCAAGCTTTGCGCCCGGCCCCGTGCATTTGCTATCGAACGACTCGGGAGTCGCGTTCTTGTAAAGCCGTTGGGCCAGGTCGACCATCGTGGGCGCCGCCGCTCCAGAGCCCGAAGCCATCGCGACGGCTGTGAACACCAGAGCACCCACGACGAAAAGCAGTCGGTTCTTCATTGGTTCTCCCCTCCTCGACCAGCATAGCCGCCCAGCCTGCCCGCCCCCAAATCGCACCGATTTGCTCGGTGTTTGGAGGATCTCGAGCGACGCGGCAGGGAGCTCCGTCCCTAGGCCGCGGCGGCGTTGACGTGGTCGCAGGCGGCGACCAGCGCTGGCACGAAATCGGTTTCTCGTTTGGCGCAAGCGTAGTGATCCCCGTCGACTTCGAACCGCTTGGCTCCAGGGATCGCCGCAGCAAGCGCGTATTGACGACGAGTCGGTACGATCTGGTCGCGTGTCATCACGACGACGGCCGTCGGTACCGCGATCGTCGAAGCCCAGTCCCGCGAAGAGAAACGAAGGACGGCGCGTGTTGCTTGCGCGAGCGCGGCGGGGTCGGAGCCCGACATCTCCTTGCGAACATAGTCTTTGACCTTAGGCGCCGGGATCCCTCGGACCATGCCCTCGATGATTTGGCCGAGCACGAGCTTGGGCGCCACGCGCGCGCCGATGACGGCGCCTGGCAAGATCGCTCGGGTGAGGACCGGGTATTGCCGCGGGGTGAAATGCTTCGCCGTCGCGCAAAGAACCAATCCGCGTACACGCTCGGGGTGCCGGCTCCAACAGAGCTTCGCGATGGGGCCCCCCATGGAATATCCGACGGCGATGAACTTGTAGATGCCGAGCGCGTCCGCGACGGCGACGACATCGTCTGCACAATCTTTCAATCGAAACCGACGCGTCGGGATGCCTTGGCCATGGCCACGGTGATCGACTGCCACGACACGGAAGCGCTCCGCAAGATCGGAGAAAGCGGTAAACCAATTCAACGGCCCGGTGGCGCCCAGGCCGTGGAGCAACATCAGCGTGGGGGCTCCCTCGGGGCCCGCGTACTCGACCACACGGATGCGGCCGCGGCCCTTCAAGTTCAAGAAGTGGGTTTGACCGGCTTGCTTTGCTTTTGCCAAGGTCTCCGATCGTGTGGGCAGTGCCCGCGAAACGCAAGCCCCCGAGGCGTGCGCGAACGGATAGCCGAACCGCGTCTTCCCCTGGGAAGTAGTTGCATGGCCCACGTCCCGTAGGAGGATGGTCTCTCATGAGGCAGTGGGGCCAAGCGGCTACGAGAGCGTCAGCTGCTAACCTGGATCAACTCGGTGCGAGCGTCGGTTACGACGTCGACTTCCAGAACGAGCCCGAGATCGGGGCAGTAGTACTTGTATTCGTTCACGTCGGGCTCGAGCGGCGTGAACTCCCGAGTCTGTAAGCAATTGGTGTACGCGCCGACTGGCACCGTGACGTCTTCATCCAAGCTCACGACCTCGGCGAAGTCCTCGGCCTCACAGGCGTAAAACTCCTGCCGGTATGGCTCCCCTATCGCCGGTTGGGTAGCGTGCATGACGATGCCGGGCTTCGCGCCATCCACGCCGGCTTCCCAGGAGCCCTCGGTGCTGACCACCTCACCACCTTCGTACTCCTTGGTGTCCTCGCCCATGTACCAGACGTTTCCCTCGTCGTCTTGAGCGTACCAGTCGAGGGTATCTTCGGTGACCTCTCCGTCCACCCTCACGGTATCTCGGACTTCGACACAGGTGATCCCGAGGATGACCTTGGTGGTGTTGGTCACCGACACCATGATCGTCTCGCTACCGCCCTGATAGGTGTACGTCGCGCCGGGAACGAGGGGTAGAAGTGGATTGTCGATCGTCGTGCTGCTCGTGAAGTTGGATGGCTCGACCGACGGATCGTAGGTCGCGTCGACGGTGCATTCGCTCTCGCCGCTCGATCCGCAGGCCACCAATCCGATGGCGGTCACCAGCAAAAACGAGGAAACAAGTCTGCACATGGCTCAACCCCTCCCTTGTCTTCGCCTCGTCCCTACGCTTCTCGGCATCGGAACGCAAACGAGGTACCCGGAGATGCTATGATCGCTCGTTGAATGGACGAGCAATGCAGAGTCGAGCCTCACGCGGCGTGAAGGGCAGCTCCCCATGAGGCCCTTGCTGGTTCTTTGGGGTCTCGGCATTGCGAGCGCGCCCGTGCACATCGCGAAGGCCGAGCCAGAGGCCGAGCCGCCCCCACCGGCGGCCGAAACCGCGCCCGCGTCGAGGCGCCCGTTTCCCACCGAAGCGTTCGTCCGGCTGGAGCTGCACTATTCGTTTTTGACGGAGCTCGCCGATCGCTCCGATTTGATCCCGGCGTTTGGGTATGCGCTCAAAGGTGGGTACCGCTGGGGATTCGCGGGGCTGTTTCTGCAGTTCGAGCAGGACTTCTGGGTCGGCACCGAATACGACGTTCGAGTCACCCAGGGCGCCTACAACATCGCCGTGGGCATGGACTTCACCTATTTCGAGGGACGCATCCACACCAGCATCGCGGCCGGGCCTTCGATCCTCGCCTTCGACACGCCATTGGATAGCCGGGGCAGCGTCGGTTGGTTTTTGGACTTTCGGCCGGTCGGTTTTCAATGGGACGTGCATCGCTTCGTGCGTTTGGGGCTCGATCCGATCAGCTTTGCCGTGGTCGCCCCCTCGCTCGACGGGGTCCCACTCGTGCAGATCGAGTATCGAACCACGTTCTATCTGGAGACTCCGTTCTGATGCGATTTCCCGTTTCAGCCTTGGCAATCGCGATGCTGGCTTGGGTGCACGCCGCGCCGGCCGAGGCCTATACCGTGCAGACCGGCTTCACCGAGGGCTGCCACGAGCGGATCACGGCGGAGGCGTTCGTGGCGTTTGTCGATGACCCCGCTTGGGCCGAGGTCGTCGTTCCCGAAAGCGGAACGTGGCGAAAGCTCGGTCTGCCGCTCAACGAATGGCTTGTCGATGAGGGCTTGGTGGAAGAAGCGCTCCCAGATCCGCAGCTCTTCGTCTTGTTCAGCTTGATCGTCGGCGTGCGCGCGCCGGACACCAGAGGCCGCTCGGCGACCGACTTGGCCACGCAACGAAGCATCCATGCAAGCCCCGATCCCGAGGCACAGTATGTGCATGCGCTCCGAGCCCCTGAGGACGACGAGCCCGATGGGAGCGATGCCGCGGTGATGGGGACCCGTGCGTCGATCCGGCGCTTCTTCTCTGAAGCCGCCGCCGCCGCGCGTGCACCAAGTGATGCCCAGATCTCCGAGGCACCCTTCACGATCGATTTCTATGATCTGTTTCAAGTGGAGACCTGGCGGCCCGCGTTCCTGCTTGGAAAGGCGCTTCACACGCTTCAAGACAGCTTCTCCCACTCGATTCGCGCCGATGCCCTCGACTTCAGGATGATCGTGCACGTGCTGAACTACGTCGACGCCATCTACAAGGACTTCCGCGAATCACGCGACGGGATCGCGCACTCGCGCCACCTCGACCGATGCGATGAAGCCGACCTCGGGGCGCTACGCGAGGCCGTCGACCTGGCAACGGAAGACTTCTTCGAGACGTTTCTTCAAGCCCGAGCGGGCGACACGACGGCGATCGACGACTTGCTCGACAACTGGGTGACTCTTCAAGAGGGCTGCACGTTCGAAAACGACTTCTGCGACAACGGTGCTGGCGTTGCCGTGGCTCGGCAAGACCCGACCGATCCGATCCTTCCCGAGTGGATGACCTGCTCGGCATCAGTCGAGCCCGTCGCCGGTGCGTGGGCATGGTTCGCCGGCTGGTCGGTCCTGCTGGCCCTTGCTGGTCGACGGCGCAGGCGCGGGTAAGCCGGGAGCAGCGGGATGAGCAGTAGGGAGGACCAGAGAAGACGATCCGAGCCGGCGCCATTCCCAACCGCATGGCAGGTCAGCTCCTGTGGTATGGCGCTGGTCTGCCTCGCCTCGTGCTTCGATGCGCCAACGGCGCATGCCGATGACGAACAGGATTCCAGCGCACCGAGGCGGCAAGAAGCGACGTTCCACCTCGAATACGAGCCTGTTGCGGAGCCAGAAGCCGATCGGCCTCATCGACTCGAGTGGCACTACAAGCGCGTGCACTGGGCAGAGGGTGTGACGGCGGGGGTGCTCGGAGTCACCGCCATTGCTGTCGAGTTCTCACCGATCGACGTAGAAGCGCATTGGACGCGAACCAACGCGTTCGACGATTGGTTTCAGCGAAGGCTCACGGCGCCGAGCGACAAGCAACAGCGATACGGCAAGGCGAGCCATGCGCTCGTCGCAACGAGCATTGCCGTCCCCGTGCTGGTGGACCTGGTCGGCATGACTTTGATCGCCGATCGAAACAAAGACGTGGGCCTTCAGATGTTCGCGATCCAAGCGCAGGCGTTTGCAATCACCGGTTTCGTCACTAGCTTGGTAAAATTGAGTGGTCGCCAACGCCCGTGCGTCCAATCCGCGGATTCCTCCTCCGGAGATGCCAATTGTGACGACCCCAATCAATCCTATTTCAGCGGACACACGTCCCTGGCGTTTGCCGCCGCCGGGCTCACGTGCGTAGAGCACCAACATTTCGACTTCTTCGGTCGGGTCGGTGACCCATTTGCCTGCGCGGGCGCCTTGGCGTTGGCAACCACCGCAGGGGTGTTTCGTGTGGTGGCGAACCGGCACTGGATGAGCGACGTGCTGACCGGAGCGGGCGTCGGCTTGGTCGCCGGTTGGCTGATGCCGTGGCTGATGCACTACCGGCACGACCTCACTAAGAGAGCGCGCAGCCGAACGCGCCACCTGCACTACCTGGCGCCCTATGGCGATGCGGGTTCCGTGGGCCTGAGCGCCGCCGGAGCGTTTTAGGCGCGATGAATGAGCTCGACGGCTCGTCGGGGACATGGGTAAGGTCGGTCCGTAGCCGAAGCGGAACAGGATATCTGGGCGCCTTCCGGGCATGCCCACCAACCAGGCCAAGTGGGGCGTAGATCGGGAACCTCCACGGGTTGGTTGATGAAGGCTTGCTTCAGACCAAGCGCCGCCGCCTGCAAGGGTCAACCTCACCCAGGTTGGCGTTCGTCACCGTAGTACTCTCGGACCTTGGGATGGTTTTCGATTCGCTCGAGGTGCTCGACGAGCCTCGGAGCCAGCCTATCGGGTAGGTCACGAGGAACGTGATCGATGATGCCCGAGCGGAGATAGCGGACACAGACCATCACCTTCAGGTCGGCGACGGTGAGACGCCCATCCGAGAAGTACTCGCCCCCGCGCGACTCGAGCAACGTTTGCAGCTGCCGGAGGTAGGTCGCGATCGCACCATCCGCCAGCGCGGCCCGCGCTGCTCTTTTTTCGGCTTCGTCTTGGATGCGCATGGTGACCCCCACTTGCGAAACGATGTCTTCGACGGCGTCCATGGCCTCATCGCAGAACGCTGCCTGCAGCGGATCGCTCGGGTAGAGACCCGCGAGCTTCGCCACATACCGATTGATGCTATTGCACTGACTGACCGGGACGCCGTCTATTTCCAAACGCGGCACGCGCTCGAACGGATAGCTCGACCGGTTCGCGCCGAACTCTTGAAAGCTGATGCGGTCGTCTTCGAAGGCAACTCTCCCAATGTACATGGCAAGCCTTGCCGGCTCGGCGCGACCTCCGTGGATGTCGAAATAGGTGAGCTTCAGGTGGGGCATGGCCGTAATCTAGGGCCAAACGGGGCCGCGTCGCTAAGGTTGGCGTTCGTAACGGTGGCCCCTTCGATTTCGTCAGTCAGAAAGGGGCATCATCGGTCCAAAGGACCGCCAGCCAGACGGTGGGTTCGCTTGGAGTAGTCCAGACGACTCGGTGTTGGCGGTGTGCCGGGATGAACGCGGCGTCACCCGGGCCGAGCTCGACCTCGGCAGCGTCGTCTTTGTAACAAAGCTTGGCGCGGCCGCTGAGGACGATCACCCATTCGTGTTCGGTTTGGTCGTACCAGAATCCTTCTGGCGACGCATGACCTGTCGACACGATTCGTTCGATCCTGACGTTTGGTCTTCGGATGAGTTCGTCGATCTGCTCCTCAGCGAGTGACGTTGGAAGCTCTTGCAGGAGGCGATGGTGGGCGATGGTCATATGGGAGGAGTCAATCACCGCCAATCGCGATTGGCGCCGTTCCCCGCAGTCGCTGATATGCAAACGTCACCACGATCAAGCTGAACGGCGTTGCGAACAGTGAGCCGAAAATGACCGATCCGCCGATGGCGTTCAAGACCACGACGATCAGGAGCAACACAACACAAGGCGCTAGGTTCTCTTTGATCAGAGAGTAACTCCGACCCATCGCGGCAGTCGCGCCGATGCCATCGAGTGCGATCGCGTGGAAGGTGAAGGCGGTTGCGATGGCGAAGATGACGCCCGGTATGACCAACAATAGCAACCCGATGCAAGTGCCGATCGCGATCAGAATCATGGCAATGAGACTCGCGCCGAGCTCGGAAAACCCTTCGAACACGTCGGTCGCCGTGCTCGCCTCGCCGCGAATGCGCCTGTTCACCAGTTTGATGAATCCGACGACCATTGGCCCGGAACACAGGCCGAGGCTGACCGCGGAGACCACGAAGACCAATAGAGTTGCGATCACATAGAGCACGACGTCGTCTTTGAAGAGATCCCAGCTTTCGCTCAGTGAGCTCTCTACCAAGTTCTCGGTCTGCATCGCGTCGGTCATGTCGGATTGCTCGTAGGTAGTACGAAGTGAGCTGAAACGCCAACGTTCGACACCCGGGGTTCTGCCCGTCTGGACCGGGCATTGACCGAGACGGCTCATTGCGATTGTTTGGGTTGAAGGTCGGCGAAATGAAGATTGTCATCTGGGGCCTGTCCCTGCTTCGCGCCTGCTAGGCTCAGCGGCCGACTTGCGGCTCCGCCCATGCTGTGACCTGATGAGCTCTTGCGCCGATAGTAGCTTCGGGGAGCATGTTAGGTCGGACCTCATAGTAGCGCATGTGTAGCGACGATGAGCTTCTTGTGCGGAATCCCCGGAGCGGATACCGTGCTCAGATATGAAGCCTAGCGAGCCACTTGGACGCGCTGGCGACCTTCTCGCGGCAGAGATTCGCAAGAACCGATCGATCCCGCGGAAGCGATTCGGCCGCACTGCGACGGCTCCCAATGGGGGCGCACGCAAGGGCTCGACCCCAGCACCACCGACTACGACTAGATCGTGGTCTCGGCGTGCGAGGATTCATTCTGCCCCGGGACCGACGAGGAAGGAACGCCCTGCGTCACCGACGAGGACCCGGCGGCCTGCGAGCTCGCTCGCGGGCGCGCATCCCGAAATCGCTCCACAAGCCACGCGCGGCACCTACGCCATCGCGCTCGAGAACGGCATCGAAGGATGCGTGCGCGAAACGTTTGGCGCCGTCACTGGCTGCTATCAAGGATTGCAAGCACGCGACCCCGTCGTTGCACACGCGATATGCAGCGTTGCAGCCGACGAGCTCCGCCATGCCGACCTGTCGTGCAGAGGCGACGAGCTCCTCCGCGGTCTCCTGAGCCCAGCAGAGCGGGCGCGCCTCAGTGCGGCAAAGCGCCACGCGATCGCCGACCTCCGCGCCGAGCGGTTCACGCCACCGAGCGCCGAGGTCTCTTGCGTCGCCGGACACCCGGATCCACAGGTCGCATCTTGGTGGGTCGATCGCTTGGAACGCGATCTATGGTCGGCCCGGCAGGATGACGGTGGTGCCGTGATGGAAGTGAGATGCGACCGAGTTGCCCAAAGCACGGTTAGCCTTCGAGTATTGTTCGTGTTCTCGTCAGGCGGTTTTAGTGACGTAGAGGGCAACCGCGGCGATGAGGGCAACCACCGCGATGACGTCGCCTAGTACGATTTTGCGGATCTTGTCTCCAAAGTTGCCGACCACGAAGGCCAGGTAGAAGAAAAAGGCGAGGCTAGCCGCGGCGCCACCGAACGCGATGGGTTGAACCGCCGGGACGAAGGCCGCGTACGCGAAGAACGTACCGAGGATGCCGAAGAGCGCTGCGCGGTGCCTCATGAGTATCTCGAGATCAGGGCTGTCGACTTCGATTCCGTAGAGCGCGGAAAGCCGGCGAGCACCGAAGAAGCCGGTGATCGGGACCAGGTGAATCGCGGCCACGATGAGCATTAACAGAGTGATCAGGGTTTCGACCATGGTCGGACCGCAGCTTGTAACAACACACCCAGGTTGGCGACCGGCACAGGCGACGAGGGTATCCGCTACTTTCAGCGAACACAAGCCCTTGAAATCACGACCGCGAACGCTGGCTTGCTTCGTGCGTGCTCACCTCTTGCATGACCCAGGGGCGGCACCCCGAGCTCCTGCGGCGCCTCCGTCGCTCGGTGTCGCTCAGCACAGAAGTACTTGGCAACTGGGAACGGCCCACATGGGATTCTGAGCAAACTTCGGTGGTGCATTACAGAGAGCCGCTGCCAGCCTGAGCCAGCGTGGGGCGACCTGCACCCCGCCTTGACGCATGCATGCGTGCCCAAACGGCAGGCCTTCTTGCTCTACTTGCTTTCGCTCTGGTACTCGTCCGCCGAGTTGGCGTCGTCGGTGGCCGTGTCTCCGTGCTCATCCCGCGCTTCAACTTCTTCGCCGGCCGTTTTTTGTTGCTCTCGGTAACTGCCATTGGACTTACAACCGGCTGTGACGCCGAGTGCCGCCATCGCTATCGCGATGAGCGTGTGCTTGAGTGCTGAGTGCATGTT
>JBAVOF010000012.1:0-1671 GCA_049691835.1 Polyangiales bacterium | reverse complement strand
GAACTTTGCCAGGAGATTCTCGGCCAACTCAATCTGGCGCTTGCCAATGAACTCTCTCTTCCAGGCACCTGGACTTACCCCGATTCACCGGACGGTTTAGGGCTTGAGGAAACCCAAGCCTTTGGTTCGTTTGCTCAGCGTCGTTTCACGCTCCCGCAGGGGCCGTCTGGTCCCCCGCCAGGGGGAGCAGACGGCCATGCTCGATCTTCGCATGGCGACGCTCGAATTCCGCCGGCGCAAGATAGCCGATCTTCGAATGCCGACGCCGCGGGTTGTACCACCCTTCGATGTAGGTAAACAGTGCCACACGCGCCTCCTGTTTGCTCTTGAACACCCGTCGATCGAGCAGTTCGCACTCGAGGCTTGCGAAGAAGCTCTCGGCCATCGCGTTGTCGTAGGCATCGCCCACCGTGCCCATCGAAGGCTTGACACCCATCTCCTGGCAGCGTCGGCCGAATGCCACGCTCGTGTACTGACTGCCTTGATCGCTGTGATGGATCACCGACCGGGCCTCGCGTTGCGCAAGGGCCATGTTCAGCGCCTCGAGCACGAGCTCAGTACGCAAGTCGTAACCGATCGACCAGCCCACGATCTTGCGGCTCCAGACGTCCAGCACGATCGCAAGGAAGATGAAGCCCGCCCAGGTCGGCACGTAGGTGATGTCGCTCACCCAGAGCTGATCCGGACCGCCAGCGGCGAATCGGCGCTTCACCAAATCCGGCGCCGGCCGTGCATGCTGGTCGCGTTCGGTCGTCACCGTGAAGCCGCGCCGCCGACTGACCCCGCGCAAGCCCAATTGGCGCATCAGTCGTGCGATGCGATTTCGACCCACCGAGCCCCAGCGCGCCTCAAAGCCCGCATCGCCCCGATCACGCAGCTCCGCGCGAATCTTGGGCATCCCGTAGGTATCATCGCTCGCGCGATGAATCTGCTCGATCTTCTCAGCGAGCGCCGCGTTCTCGACCGCCCGCCGCGAAGGCGTGCGATCACGCCAGTCGTAGTAGCCGCTCGCGCTCACCCCGAGCACCTGGCACATCGTGCGCACCGCAAACACGCGCGTCTCGGCCTGGTTCGCTCTCATGAGCGTGTAGACCCTTTCGAGCCATGCCCGCTCTCGCCGGCGAACCAGGCCGTAGCCTTTGCCAGGATGTCGCGCTCCGTCTGCAGGCGCCGCACCTCCTTGCGCAGCTGCTCGAGCTCCCCGCGCTCCTTCGCGCTCAGCGCACTGGCCTCGGCTACCGTCCGAGCTTGCTTGTGCGTGCGTATCACCGCCGCACCTTTATCGGGCAACTCCGAGAGCCGCCCCGCGCGCTTCACCCAGTGCGCAATCGACTGCTCCGAGCAGCCGAATTCCTTGGCCAGATCGGCGATGCGCCGACCGCTCGCGTACAGTTCCACGATCTGCTGCCGGAACGCCGCCGGGTACGGCGGCCTCGTCTTTCCACCCATGTCGGACTCCTTTCAGTTCCCATCATAGAAAGTGTCCGGAAATTCGGGGTAACTTCAAAGTCAACCAGCAACTTCTTCGAGGGTCTGAGATAGCCGTCATCAGGCTCGCGGGCGGCGTCAAAGTGCTCGCGTGCACCCCTGATGAGCGAATGGAGACTGGGGCGCCAGGTACCCGTCCGATGGCGAGGACGCTTGATGGTCTGCGGTGCCTTTGGTAGCACA
>JBAVOF010000011.1:0-6282 GCA_049691835.1 Polyangiales bacterium | reverse complement strand
CTACGAGCCAGCTCTGCCTTCAGTTCTGCTGCCGCCCGCTTTTTTTCGAGCGCCGCCTGCTTCAGTTCTGCGGCCTTGCGCTTGGCCTCGGCCCTCATGACCTTCAGCAACTCGGCCTTCTTCTTGGCCTCCGCCTTCTTCCGGGCCGCCTCCGCTTGTCGGCGTACGGTCTCCGCCTTCTTCTTGCTTTCAGCCTTGCGCCGGGCGGCTTCCTTTCGCGCCTCGGCCTGGGCGAGGGCAAGCTCCCGCAGATCGATCGTCTTCGATTCGAACGTCTTGCGAATCTTTTTGGGTCTTTCCTCCTCTTCCTCGTCCTCCGCTTCCTCTGGCGCAGGTGGCGGAGTGGGGATGAAAGGGCGGCGCGGCGCTGGTCGGCTGGCCTTGATGCCCGAAAGCGGCAGATGCCCGGCCTTCTTGGCGGCCGTGTAAGCCGCCCGCATGGCGTCCGGGTCTCCGAAATACTTGGTCATGGGCTCCAGGTAGAGCTTCTTCCAGAGCTTCTCGCAGGCCTTTCCCAGTCCGGGCGGGATCTTGGTGTGGGTGATCTCGACCTTGGTGCCGCCCGCCACCGGCTCAAAGGTGATGTCCACCTGTGAATCGCTAGAGCCCTTCGGGAAATCCCGGGTCCGCCAGGTCATCGCGATCCGACTTCCCGTGATCAAGTACACGTGTGTCGCATCGATGAAACCATCGTCTGTGACGACCCGACCGCCTACCCAGGGGTCCACCGTAGCCCGCGCTCCGGTGAACGCGGAGTGATGGCGTTCGTCCATCCATGCGGAATAAATACGGTTTGGGCTCGCAGGTATCACGGACGAGACAGTGAATTCTTCCGTGTCCATCGTGCTCAGATTTCTTGACTCGCTGGCCTGTATAAGTCCAGGAAACTCATTTGAAAACCAGAAAATTGCACCTCTTCGGACCGGCGAGGGTTCATTTGTGCTGTTCTTGTAGGCTATCCGGGCTAATTTTGCACCAGCATTCTTAGATCTCGCGGCCTCGCTTGACCCGGCCGGGGGCCGTGCTTCGATGCGGATCTCGATGCCACGCGCGAGGCCCCGGCACCAGTTCTGGATAGACCGCGGGGGCACCTTCACCGACTGCATCTACCGTGATGGGAGCACAGGTGCCCTCCGGGTGACCAAGGTGCTCTCCTCGGATCGGGCACCGCTGCAGGGCATCCGCCTCCTGCTGGGACTCCGCGACAACGATCGGATTCCGGTGAGCGAGGTGAGGATGGGGACGACCCTGGCCACAAACGCTCTACTCGAGCGCAACGGCTGCCGTTGTCTGCTCGTCGCGGACCAAGGGCTCGGGGACTTGGGTCGGATCGGGGATCAAACGCGACCGGAGCTGTTCGCGTTGGACATCGAAAAACCCGAACCGCTCCCCGAAGAAATCATCGAGATCGGTGCCAGGATGAGCGCCGACGGCTCGCTGCTCCGCCGCCTCGACGCGAAGTCCCTGCGCCGCGCGCTCCAAGCGGCGCAACAACGCGGCGTGGAATCCGTCGCCGTCGCGCTGATGCATGCTTATCGAGATGGTGAAATCGAGCAACGGGTAGCGGCGATCGCCAACGATCTCGGTTTCTCCCACGTCTCGGTGTCCAGCGAGCTGTCGAGCGAGGTCGGCTTGCTCGGCCGCACCGGAACCACGACGGCGAATGCGTACCTCACGCCGCTGTTGACGCGCTACATGCAAGAGCTCGAGAACGAGCTTGGCGCTGGCCGTCTGCGCATGATGCAGAGCAATGGTGGTCTCGTCGACGCGTCTGCCTTCATCGGTCGCAATGCCGTGCTCTCGGGTCCTGCGGCTGGGGTCGTTGCGACGGGCGTAGTCGCAGACGAGCTCGGCCTTCCTGAGGTAATCGGTTTCGATATGGGCGGCACGTCGACCGACGTGTCGCGGTATGCCGGACGGATTTCGAGAGTGTTCGAAAGCGAGATTGGCGGGGTTCGAATTCGTGCGCCGATGATCGAGCTTCACACCGTCGCTGCCGGGGGCGGCTCGATCTGTAGACTCGAGGGCCAGCGCATGACGGTCGGGCCTCAGAGCGCAGGCGCTGAGCCGGGGCCGCTTTGCTATGGAAGGGCGGACGCCAAGGAGCTCACGCTGACGGATGTGTCGCTATGCCTGGGTCGGATCGCGGCCGATCGATTCCCCTTCGAGCTCAACCACGACGGTCCGCAGAAGAAGCTCCGCGAGATCTCTGCAGCACTGGGAGCGACGGGAATGGCACGAAGCACCACCGATGTTGCCCAGGGCTTTCTGCACGTTGCAGCAGAAAACATGGCATCAGCGATTCAGAAGGTGTCCGTGGGGCGCGGCCACGACGTTCGTACCCACGCCATGGTCGTCTTCGGTGGTGCCGGTGGTCAATACGCCTGCCTCGTCGCCCGCAGGTTGGGGATTCGGAGCTTGGTATTCCATCCGTACGGTGGGGCCTTGTCCGCGTTTGGAATGGGAGTCGCCGACTTCGAGTGGCACGGCGAGCGTGACGCCGGCTGCACGCCCCTGAACGGTCCCACGCCGGACGCCTGGCAAGGTGACTTTGCCGAACTGGAAGCTGCCGGACGTGCGGCGCTCGAGCAGGATGCCGAGCCCGGCGCCCGGTGGATCATCCAACGTCAACTCGGGCTTCGCTATCGTGGCACCGAGACGGCGCTTGCCGTCGACTTCGAGAGCCCCGACGAGATGCGCGCCGCTTTCGAGAAGCTGCATCGCCTCGAGTTTGGGTACATTCGACCCGATCACCCGATCGAATCGACGACGCTGCGACTCACCGTGCAACTCAGCTGCGCCAAGCCGGCACTCCCGGAAACCGAGCTTGGGACGGGCGCTCCGCTGCGCAGCACTCAGCTTTGGTCGTCGGGTTCCCTGGTCGAAGCGCCGGTCTACCTGCGGGAGAGCTTTCCCATCGCTGTAGAGGTCCCCGGACCAGCGCTGGTGTTGGACGCCACTGGCACCATCGTGGTCGATGCTGGGTTCGTCGCCGTTCGAGACCAACGCGACTACTTGATCCTCCGGGACGCCCAGACAGAGACGAGCCGCGAGGACGCCGATACCCGGGTCGACCCGGTGCTCCTCGAGGTGTTTCACAACCAATTCAAGTCCATCGCCGAGCAGATGGGGGTGGTCCTGCAGCGCACGGCAATGAGCACTAACATCCGCGACCGGCTCGACTTCTCGTGCGCCGTGTTCGACGCGGCCGGCAATCTGGTCGCCAATGCGCCCCACATTCCGGTCCATCTCGGCGCCATGAGCGAATCGGTCCGCGCCATCCTCGACGCGAACGTTCGGGTGAGCCCCGGAGACGTGTTCGTCACCAACGACCCCGCGGCCGGCGGATCCCACTTGCCCGACATCACGGTTGTTACACCCGTACACGATGGTGACGGTGTGCTTCGGTTCGTCGTCGCCTCGCGCGGGCACCATGCTGACGTTGGGGGTCTCACGCCCGGCTCGATGCCACCGTTTTCCACCCGTCTCGAGGAAGAGGGTGTCGTCCTTCGTGGGATCAAGATCGTCGAGCGAGGGACGTTTCAGGAGGACTTGCTACGGCAGGCGCTGACCGGCGGTCGTTACCCCGCGCGCAACCCCGACGAGAACCTTGCCGACATTCAAGCTCAGATCGCGGCGAACGAGAAGGGGACGCAACTTCTGGACGAGCTGCTCTGTCGGTACGGCACCAACGTCGTGGCGGCCTACATGCAGCACATCCAGGACAATGCTGCCGAGCTCACCGCTCGCGCAATCGCAGCGCTTGAAGATGGGGAGTACCGCTTTGAGGATCGGCTCGACGACGGCACTCGGATTGCGGTGCGCCTCAGCGTGCGAGGCAGTGCCATGGAGATCGACTTCGAGGGCACCGACCGATCCGTAGACAGCAACCTCAACGCTCCCCGAGCGGTCACGATGGCAGCGATCCTCTATGCCCTACGCGTGCTGGTTGGAAAGCCGATCCCCCTCAATAGCGGGTGCCTGCGGCCGATCGTCGTCCGGATCCCAGAGGGGTCCCTCCTTTGCCCCGAACCCCATCGGGCGGTCGCGGCGGGCAACGTCGAAACCTCGCAACGCATCGTGGACGTCCTGTTTGGCGCGCTGGGGATCGCGGCGGCGAGCCAGGGGACGATGAACAACGTCACGTTTGGCAACGATCGTTTCGCCTACTACGAGACTCTGGGTGGAGGGGCTGGCGCGACCGAGCACCGTCCTGGTGCATCGGGCGTTCACACCCACATGACCAACTCCAAGTGCACCGACCCGGAGATCCTCGAGACCCGCTTTCCGGTGCGGGTTCGCCGTTTCGCGATCAGGCGTGGATCCGGCGGCAAGGGCGCTCGTGGAGGAGGTGATGGTCTGATTCGCGAGCTCGAGTTCCTCGCCGCAATGCGGGTTTCGGTGCTGTCCGAGCGGCGTCTCGTCTCGCCCTATGGTATGCGCGGCGGCGGTCCAGGTAGCCCGGGCATGAATCTACTCAACGGGAATCCACTCGCGCATCGCTTCACGGCTGAGGTGTCGCCGGGCGACGTCTTGCGTATCGAGACGCCGGGTGGTGGCGCCTGGGGCAAGGCCCAATGAGTCCCAGGGACCTGTGGCGGCGTTTGCAACAGATCGTCGTCCACAACATTTTGCATCTGGACGACACGCCACATCGCATCGCCTGGGGCGTCTTCATCGGCACCATGATCGCGTTTACCCCGACGCTTGGTATCCAAATCGTGCTCTACCTGCCCCTGGCCGCGCTTCTACGCGCGAACAAGCTGTCAGGGATTCCGGTCCTTTTCATCAGTAACCCGTTCACCGCCGTGCCGCTCTACTACATGACCTGGTCCGTCGGCGCCGCGCTGTTGCATCCGGAAAAGGAAGTCACCCGCGCTACGATCCACGGCTGGTTGGGGAATACCGGCCGGGCACTGCGGGATCAGGGCGTCGCGCGCTTGCTGGATGCACAGTTCTGGTCGGAAACCGGTCGCCTCTTGGCCAGCACCGGGGGAGAGCTTTGGATAGGCGGTCTGGTTTGCGGGCTGATCGTGGCGGTGCCCTCGTATTTCATCACCCGTTGGGGGATCAACACCCTGCGCCACCTCCGCGATGGGCGACGACTGTCTCACGGGCCGATGGACCCGTAGAGCCGGCTCCCAGCAGGAGCTGCCCAGAGGACCAGAGGGCGGGACGGGGTAGACGGGTCGACAGAGCGGTGGTGGTGGCAAGCCGATCCCGCCAACCCGTCGGCCGCGAATCAAGCCTACTTCTTGGGACCTTCGACGCGATTGGCGAGCTTGCCCATCGATTCTGCGACGCTGCTGATCATCTCGGACGTTGTCGTCAGGGTCTTGGCGGCGGCGTCGATCGCGGTGCGCGTGACCCCGAGCCAGAGGCTGGTGACCTTGCGGCCCAGCGTCGCGACGCTCCCAGCGGTCTTGCCGACCTGGTCGACAGCAGCGTTGACGTTCTTTTCTAGGTTGTTTTGGATCTTCTGTTGCTCAGTCATCGGCTTTCTCCTGGTTGGGTGTCGATGCGTCGGGTAGGGCGTCCCTGCCCGTAATCAGTTTCCGGCCGGGCTCATGGAAAAGAACCATGTAGGCCTCGGACCCGGCGGGGAGCCTTTCTCCCGTCACTCCGCAAACCGCGTCGTGGACTAGTGTGATCGGCGTGACGCCCAGTGCACCGGCAAGCGGATCAGCGGACGGCTCCGGCTCGCTGACGGGGGGCGGCGAAGGGGCTGAACCCGGCGCTTGCGAAATCTGGTCCAACCGTTCGCTCGATTTTCGGCGAAGTCGGTTTCGCTCCGACGCAAGCATCTCCGCCACTTCGCGGAGCTCGCCCTCGGCCTTGGCACCGACCAGATCGAGGGTATCGAGCGCGTCCTCGAGCAGCGCGCGAACGACATTCGATACGGGCACGCGCCACGCGTTGGCGACCCGCTTGAGCTCCTGCTCAAGGATCGCAGGGACGCGGGTATGAAGCACCCGCTCCTTGCGGACCTGCTGGCGAGCTTTCTCGTCGTCCCCGTCGTCCACCGACCATTTGTAACACAACGTGACACGGTCGCAAGCTTAATTGTATCACAATCTCATAACCGCTTGTAATTACGTTTCTTAATCTCTGCTTAATCTCAACCTGGGTCGATTTGCCCGCTCCGGTCGGAGGGGTCCGTTGCAGCTGCGGGTCTGATTTGACCCACCAAGTCCAACTGTTAGAGTCGCGCGCCGTGACTCACACACCTCGCTCCCTTAAGGCGCTCATTGTCTGTCTAGCCTCCATCGCGCTCCTCACGTC
>JBAVOF010000010.1:0-3722 GCA_049691835.1 Polyangiales bacterium | reverse complement strand
AGCTGGCGCGTGGGGGCCTCGATGCGTTCTTCGCGTTTGGCGGATTCGGCTCGGACCACAGCGACCGTCCGGAGCTTCTTCGCGCTGGCTTGCGGCGGGGTTTGCAGCTGGCCGGTGTCCGGGCGGGAGCAGCTCACGTCGTGGTGATCGGAGACACGCCGCATGACGTCGCGGCGGCGCGGTCTATCGGGGCGGATTGCGTGGCCGTCAGCACGGGCGGCTATTCAGGCTCCGTGTTGGAGGCAGCAGGAGCGAGCGTCGTCGTGTCGGATCTGAGCTCACCGGACGTCCTCGCCGCGATCACGAACGAGACGCGACGTCTGCCGTGACTCCCCGCAGCGGGGTTTGTGCCAAATGGTGATGGTCGACACGGCTTCGGACGAAGGGATGTAACGATCGCCGCGATCGTGCAATAGTCCCCGCGTGAACCCGCCGTCGATGCGTTGGTACGGGCGCTGGTGGGCGATTGTGATGCTGATTGCGATCGTCATCGGCGTTACCGGGATACTCACCGTCAAGGCGTTGGGACTTCGCTCGGTCGCCGTCGAAGGAGAGCCGCTCGAGCAGCCTGGGTCGGGCTTCGATTACAGTTGGTGGAATGCCGCTCTAGGACGGTGGGTGCACGGCGATGGTGTGGATTACGAGGCTATCCGATCCGAGGATCTCGATTTGCGCCGTTTCATCGTGACGCTCGGAAGGATGGGGCCGCGTTCGACCCCTCGACGCTTCGCCACCGAACCCGAACGCCTTGCCTACTACATCAACGCATACAATGCGCTGGTGCTATTCGCCGTCGTCGACAACTGGCCGGTCGACACCGTGCATGAGGTTCGCGGTTGGCTGAACCCGAGGCCAGGGTTCGGCTTCTTCTACGGTCTCCGTTTTCCGTTCGACGGCGGCGCGACCAATCTTTACGATCTCGAAAATGACGTGATCCGCCGGTTCGTCGATGCCCGCGTTCATGCCGCGATCAACTGCGCATCCAAGTCCTGCCCCGCACTGATGCCCTACGCCTTCGAGCCGATGCGGCTCGATGAGCAGCTCGACGCAGCGACCCGCGACTTCTGCTCCAGGCGGCGACACGTACGGGTCGACCAGGAGGCGCATGAGATTCAACTGTCCTCGATCTTCGAATGGTATCGGTCGGATTTCGAGGAACACGCTCGACGTCTGGGCCGGGACCCGACGATCCTTGACTTCATCCTCGCGTTCGCAGAACCCGACGTCGTTGCCGAGCTGCAGAGGGCCCAAAGCAGGGGCTTCGAGGTGGCGTTTCTGCCGTACGATTGGGCCCTCAATCGCCCGTAAGCATGCTGGTTTACACAAAAATACGGCATAACTCGACGATCGGTGCCATAGCTGACTAAGCTTTGGGGATGATTCGGGGGGATCAGCGCGAATGATGAAACGCTTCGCTTCAATGACTATTGGGCTGTGCGCCGCAGTGAGCCTTACCGGCTGCCCGGGCACATTAAATCCGGATGACTTCATCGATGGTGGCCGGGCGCAGAAGGATGCGCAGACCCTGCTCGCGCAGAGCTGTGGCACCACGAACTGCCACGATGCCACCGCCCAGGCGCAAGCGGGGCTCGACCTGGTCTCCCCAAACGTCGAAAGCCGTGTGGTCGGGGTCAACGCCGTGGGGATAGGCTGCCAGAGCGACATCTTGGTCGTCGCTGGCGACCCAGACGGTAGCTATCTGCTCGACAAGGTTCTCAAGGTCCCTGGTATTTGCGGGTTCCAGATGCCCGTCGTGGGTACTCTCTCGGAGAGCGACGTGGAGATTCTCCGAGACTGGATCATCGACTTGGGCGGTTCCGGTGAAGGAACCCTGGACGGGGGGTAGTCGATGCGTTCGTTGCGCTTCGGCTTGTTGACGTTGCTGATGAGCTCGATCTTGTTCCAGGGAGTCGCGTCGGCGGATGATGGCGCGGCAGCGCTCCTGCCCTTCCAGGGGCCCCAGGCGTCGAAGGTCCGGCAGAGCGTGCAAGCTGGCTTGCTCAAGGCCGACGTCCAACTTGTTTCCCTCGGGGAGGCGGCGGCGGTCGCCAAGAGCACTCAGGGTTACGCCAAGCAAGCTGCAAAGCTCGGGGCGAGCATCCTCGTCCGAGCGCGAGTACGACGTGTAGAGGGCCGATGGATTGCCGACACCGAGGTGCGCAATGCGAAGGGTCAGCGAGTGGAAAAGCTCAGATCGAGCTCGTCGAGCATGACGCGCTTGTCCAATCGCATCGTTTCCCAACTGATGAAGACTGGGAGGATGCCCCTTGCCAGTGCTGCGCCGCCCGCCACCGAAGCAGCCAAATCTGAGGCACCTGCCCAACCACGGCTCGTGGTCAGACCCTTTACGGGCTCGCAGGCAGCCAAAATTCGGGGTGCGGCGGTTGCTGGACTCCGCTCGGAGCCGGTCGAGCTCTTTCCCAATCAGCGATTCGTCGACAAGGCCCGAAGCCTTGGGGTCGACCTGAAATCGGATGGCGGCCACATCAAACCGGCAGCTGCTCTCGAAGTCAGCGGCCTCATCGAGGGGGACGTACTGCACGAGGATGGCGTCTGGTCTGCGTATGTTCGCCTCGTCGATGCAAAGAGCACCAAGGTGATCCGACAGCACTTTTACGACGCGAGCACCTCGGCGGCGCTGGCGAAATCGGTGCAAACGAACATCGCCTCCGATTTCCACAAGGACATCAAGAGGCTTGGTGCCGGTACGCCCGAACCAGTGGTGGTTGCGCCGGTCGCGGTACCTACTGTGCCGGTCGCGAAGGTCACTACCAGGGAAGAGCCCAAGGTCGCCTATCCGTCGAAGCGTCCGACGGAAGATCGGCCTGCCGCCGTCGACATCGAGCTTGATTTCCGTCTGGTACACCGGAGCTTCGAATACAACGACGTAGTCAGCGGTGACCTGCCTGGGTACACCCTCAAACTCGGTCCGGGGGTCGGCACCAAGTTCCAGTACTTTCCGGGCGCCCACTTTACGGCCGGACTGGGGGCGCAGTTCGGAATCGACTTCGAATGGGAGCGGCTGTTCCGATTTGAATCGACCGATTCCACAGGTCAGCAGTTTCCCACGCAGTCCCAGCAGTTCCTCGTCGGGTTGCGTTGGCGTTACCCAACCGGTCGCTGGGAGCCGGCGCTAATTCTGGACTACGGGGTGCACACGTTCGAGTTTGGTGTCTCGGGGCCGCCCATCCCCGGAGAGGACACGACCGCCGGCGTACCCAGCGTGAAGTACGAGTTCGTGCGAATCGGGGGCGGTTTCCGAGTGGGCATCGGGAAGAAGGAACGCTTCACCGTCACGATGAACGCGGCGTTTCGGGGCGTTTTCTCCGTCGGGCCGATCGGCACGTATCTATGGTTTCCCGAGGCAAAGGCCAACGGAATGGATGCGATGCTCATGCTGGGGTATGTGCTTCCCAAGGGCTTCGAGATCCGAGTCGGTGGTGACTACCGGCGCTACTGGTTCGAGCTCAATCCGGTTCCGCCCGATCCGCCCTACGTCGCCGGTGGGGCGCTCGACCAGTACTGGGGGGTTTCCATAGGTGCGGCCTGGCGCAGGTAGCGAACCGCGAGCTCACGAAGTACCCAGAATCGATTCGGCACGCTAAGCTTCCGTCATGAATCGCGCTTGGGCCACGTATCTTGCCGCCGTGCTCGTGTTCGGCTGTCAGAGCGGGGAAGAGCCGGTCAGGGGCGCACACCATGGCGCGGACCCACCCCCGGTC
>JBAVOF010000009.1:0-2660 GCA_049691835.1 Polyangiales bacterium | reverse complement strand
CTGCAGACGAAGTCGATCCTTCGAGACGTCGCGAAGACGCTCTTGCCACAGGAAATTCTGAGGCGACCGAAACAGGGTTTCGCGCTGCCGGTCGATCGGTGGATGCGCGAAGAGCTCGAGCCGTTGTCGCGCGACATCCTGCTCGATCAGACCGCGCGAGAGCGAGGCCTGTTCGATCGCGGCGCCGTCGAGGCACTGCTTCGACGTCACCAGAGGGGAGAGCCTCGGGGGGATCAGATCTGGTCGCTCGTCATGCTCGAGCTCTGGTACCGCGAGCTTATCGATCGCTGAGCTCGGCCTCCGGGCCCACCGAGCTTGGCCATGAGCCGCTTGGAACCATGCTAGAAAGCCCGCCGTGATCTCCATCGTCGTGCCGACATATAGGGAAGCCGAAAACCTGCCTCTGCTGGCGGAAGCGGTGGATGCCACTTTCACCGACCTCGGGGGTGCATACGAGCTTCTCTTCGTCGACGACGACTCGCGGGATGGCTCCGAGGAGATCTGCGCGGAGCTCGTTCAGCGCTTTCCCGCGCGCGTCCTCGTCCGGAAAGGGGAGCGCGGCCTCGCCACGGCCGTCGTTCATGGCATCACGATCGCCTCTGGGGAGATCATCGTCGTGATGGACGCCGACCTCTCCCATCCTCCGAGCGCCATCCCACAATTGCTCGAACCTCTGCTCAGCGGCGAGAGCGATTTCGTCCTCGGTTCCAGATATGTCGAAGGCGGCTCGATCCACGAAGACTGGACGCTGTTGCGCAAGCTCAACTCGGTCATCGCGTCGCACCTCGCCAGGCCCCTGTTCCCTGTACGGGATCCCATGAGCGGGTTCTTCGCGTTCCGACGAAGCGAGATGCCCGACCCTGCCCGACTCACGCCGGTGGGCTACAAAATCGGGCTCGAGATCTTCGTGAAGGGGGACTTCGCGACTCCGCGCGAGGTCCCCATCCACTTCGAACGGCGGCGGCATGGCGAAAGCAAGCTCTCGTTCAAGCAGCAGCTAGACTTCCTCCGGCACCTTTGCCGGCTCTACTTTTACCAGCTCGGCGCTGGCAAAGGATCCTGACGCCTGACCGAAAATGGCGAATGAGCGCGGACCTGCGTGCGAATCGGTGGCATCTAAAGAGCCAATCGGTCGCTGGCTTTGCCAGGCTACGGGTTTGAATGTTCAGCGCTAAGCGACGATCAGCTGGAGCTGCGCGCGTGGCACCAAAACCCTGCTTTACCGCTCAGAATCCAATCTGCCGGAGCAACCGGCACGCTCGAGACCCGCAACTGCCAACCGCGCTAACGGGCCGATGCACCACAACCCAACCGATCAGGTCGCGACGCGATGCGTAGAAGCTTTGAAAAAGAGGGTAGACAGAACGTTCCGCATTTGTGCATTCTCGCTGTCACCGGAGTCCACGGCGACTTCGGGGCTCGCATTCGGTGCGCTCTCATACAGCAGGTGGAGGTGCGACGTGAAGTATGGATGGATCGCAGTAGTCGCCATGATGGCGACCTTGTTGTCAACCGGGCAGGTGGCCGCTCAAGCGGAATATGGGCCCGAAGAGATTGGGGCCGAAGAGTCTCCGATTGTGGACCCGGATCTCCCCACCCCGGACGCGCCGTCCGAGCTCGATAAGCTGAAGCAACTGGACAGCGAGCTCCCGACCCGGACGGTCACGGGCGTCAGGCCCCCGAGCACGACGTCTGGTTCAGCAGTCGGCGAGGCAGGCATGGGAACCGAAGCGGCCGAGCGCGAGCGGATGCGGAGGAGCGTTGGCGACGTCGGCCAAACCGTTCGCCAAAAAGGCGAGGAGGCTGTCCCGCTGAAGTTCCAGTTCCACGGCTACTACCGAGCTCGCTACAACTGGATCGGCAACGCTCCGATGCCCAAGGGCAGCATCCCCAGCGAGTCCGAGTTCCCGAGCAAGAACGCCTCGTACGGCTACATGCGATTGCGTCTCGATCCCGAGGTGACCTACGGGCCCAACCCCGATCTTCCCATCGCCCGTCTTCGATTCACGATCGACGGCTTCGACAACGTGGTTTTCGGCGACAACGCGCGCGTGTTCAGCGTGCCCCTTTTCGCGGTCGACCAGTCGTTTACCGACGTCGACGGCACCGACCTCCGAGATTCACTGAAGCTCGAGCGTGCCTGGATCGAGTTCCTGGTCCCGGTCGGTCAAATCCGCGTCGGCCGAATGGAGTCGCACTTCGGCGTCGGCCTCTTGACCCACGCCGGTAACGGCCTCGCGGAGTGGGGTGACTTCCTACGCGGCGAGACCTTCGACCGTATTCTCTTCGCCACCCGGCCGATCACCCTGGCTCGTGGCATCGCCAAAGGCGACACGCGACAGACCCCATTGATCTACGCCTTCGGCTATGATCGCCTCTCGCAGGATCCGGTCGTCGACCCGGTGATCTCCTCTTCCCCCACGGGTTCCAGCGGCGCAGCGACCAATCCAAACTTCAAGCCCTTCTACACGACGTTTCCCGAACGCTCCGTGTTCCCGCTGGCGTATCTGACCAACCTCGACCGGCGCGTGAATGAGATCATCAACGTCCTGGCGTGGTTCGACGAGGACCATGGTGTGGGCGCTACCGACGAGCTCTTCGTTGGGACGTACGTGGTATACCGTTTCCAGGAGTCGACCGAGAGCAAGATAACGATCCCC
>JBAVOF010000008.1:0-2872 GCA_049691835.1 Polyangiales bacterium | reverse complement strand
CGGTTGCCGCCTTCGCGCACCGTGCCCTTGGTGCCGCGGAACGGGGTGTAGCCGGCATCCGGATAGACGTCCTGCCAGGCACCGTTGTCGGTGGTGTAGAAGACCAGCGTGTTCTTGTCCAGGCCGAGCGCGCGCAGCTTGTCCATGATGCGGCCGATGCGCGTGTCGAGTTCGACCGCCGAGTCGGCGTACTTGCTCTTCGACATCGACTTCAGCTGGAACTCCGGCGCCGGCATGTTCGGCTGGTGCAGCTTCATGAAGTTGACGTTGATGAAGAAGGGCTTGGACGGATCCTTCGCCGCTTGGTCCAGGAACTCGAGCGCTGCCTTCTCGACATAGCCGTCGAAGTACGGGATGCCGACCACGCCGTTGGGGTAGTTCAGGCCGTGCAGCGTGACGTTCTCGCCGGGCTTGTCGACGTACTGGCCGTTGATCTTGAAGTCCTCCTTGGCCTTCTCGCCCGCCTTGCCCGACAGCGAACCGACCGTCACCTTCTGGAACATGGCACGCAGCTCCGGGTCCATGTCGGGGAACCAGGTCGGGTCGGCGTAGGTGTAGGCGTTCAGGTGGTACAGGCCGACGTACTTCATCTCGTCGTAGCCCTGCGCGTTGGGCAACGCGTAGTCCGCCTCGCCCAGGTGCCACTTGCCGGTGAAGTAGGTCTTGTAGCCGCCCTGCTTCAGCACCGAGGCCAGCGTCCATTCGGCCGCAGGCAGGCCGCCGCCCTGGCCCTGGAAAGCCACGGTGGTCATGCCGCTGCGGTTGGGGATGCGGCCGGTCTGCATCGCGGCGCGGCCCGGCGTGCAGCTCGGCTGCGCGTAAAACGAAAAGAACGTCATCCCGTCGGCCGCCATGCGGTCGATGTTGGGCGTGGGCATGCCGCGCCCCTCCCCACCGCCGTAAGGGCCGAGGTCGCCATAGCCGGTGTCGTCGGAGACGATGAAGAGGATATTGGGCTTAGACTGTGCGAAGGCAACGCTCGGGCCCATCGCTGCCAATAAGAAGAGGATTCCTGCAACTAATGCGTTGTTTCTTGGCATATCGATCTCCAGGTTGAAGTTCTACGTCCGAAATATTATCCCACGTATGCACGATCACCATAAAGCCGTTTCCTGTTGGATTAGAACGCACACCTCCTTTCATGCGAAGACCCGGTGTTAAGCCTTTCAATAGGGGGCGCTTATTACGACCGCAACAGTGCTTGTATTTCCGCCCTGAGCCACAAGGACACCAAGCATTTCTATTGATCTTGCTCATGTTTATGACTTCCGATTCTCCTTTCCTCCCGCTCTGAATCAATCATGGAACTTCGCACCGTGCGGCCTAACGCCGCGCATCAGGTACGGCGAGCAGCGGGAGTGAGGAACGAGCGGACGCTGTTCGCCGTCACCTGCATGCGTTTGTTAGCCAGTGCTGGTCATGCCGGCTTGATGTTGTGATTCAAGCGGAAGACGTTCTCCAGGTCGTACTGTGCCTTCACTTTGGCAAGTCTCGCATAGTTCTCCCGTCCGAAGCCGGCGATGACACGATCCTCGCCCTCGTCTCCGATGAAGTTGAGGTAGACGGCACCACTTGACCACGGCTTGAGGTCGGCGCGGATGTCACGAGCCCATCGCCTGGCACGCTCGTCGTCGGCCGGGTCTTGCCACAGACCGAAGGGATGCACGATCCAGGGGGCGTGCCGCCACGGGAGCGGATAGTTGGCGGGCGCCCTGCCCACCGCACCCCCCTGGGGGAGGAGCACGTGCTGGGATGGCGAGGGCACGATCATGTCCTTGGCTCGGGCACAGAACAGATCGACGGCCTCATCTGGGAATGTGTCGAGGTACTCGGCTGACCAGTAGTTCTGATAGCCGGGAGGATCGTCGAGCATGCACTGGAGCTCAGCATAGGGCATCTCTGCAATCAACTCTCCCTCGTGCCCGAACGCGAGCATGGGGGCTGCCACCTCGCGTGCCTCGGCTTCTGGTCCAGCGTAGACGAGCAAGACCGCGAGCGCCAGCCTGCTGACTAAAGGCACGGGGACGAACGCCTCGGCAGGACCAGTCAGAAAGAGAGCACCCCCACCAACCTCATCGGGGGCTGACGTCATGAAGTCACGGTAGGCGCGCAGGACCTCAGATCCCGCTTCGGGGTGCCACAGCAGCAGCGCTGCCGTCACCGATGACAGCTCGTGCAAGCGGAGCGTGAATGCAGTCGCCACCCCGAAGTTGCCGCCCCCGCCGTGGAGCGCCCAAAACAGCTCTGGGTTCTCGTCCTTGCTGGCACGGACGACGCTGCCAGCCGCCGTCACGAGTTCGACGGACAGGAGATTGTCGCAGGCAAGGCCGAACTTGCGGTCGAGCCAGCCGCCGCCACCACCCAGGATAAACCCACCCACCCCGGTGGTCGATACCCGGCCCCCAGTTGTCGCAAGTCCATACGGCTCCGTGCCCCGATCGAGATGGCTCATGGTGGCGCCACCCCCAACGGTCGCCGTGCGCGCCTCAGGATCCACCGAGACGGCGTGCATCCGCCGTAGGTCAATCACGAGGCCACCTTCCGTAAGGGACCTGCCAGCGACACTGTGCCCGCCGCCGCGGACCGCGATCTCGAGGCCGAGGTTGCGTGCGAAATGCACGGCGCGCACAACATCATGCACGTTGGCGCACTGGGCGATGACGCCGGGCCGGCGATCGACCATCGCGTTGAAGATCGTCCGAGCCTCATCGTAGGCGGGGTCGTCGGGGACGATAATCGCCCCCGTGAAATCCCTACGGAGCTCGTCGAGGGCGGCTTGATTGGTCTGAATGGTCATGTGCATCCTCCTTTCGGTTTGCCCACGGGGTGCAAGTGACACACCCTGGTGTCCGCTAAGTCCCAGTGAGACTCT
>JBAVOF010000007.1:0-2822 GCA_049691835.1 Polyangiales bacterium | reverse complement strand
AGCCATGCGTGCTCTTGGACACAGATTGAAGGTCGAGGCGATCGATCCGGCAGGCCGAGTGGACTACGCCAAGCTTCGAACCTCGCCCACCTTCACCGACCTAGGGAACACCAGCCAACTCTTGCGCGGGATCGATCCGGCCGAGATCAACGATGACGCGGATCGCACCGCCTTCTGGATCAACATATACAACGTGCTTGCGATCCACGGGGTCCTCGCTGTCAGAATTCGCAAATCCGTCATGGAGATCCCGTCATTCTTCGGCCGGGTCGCCTATCAGGTCGGTGACTTCGTGCTGACCCTCGACGAGATCGAGAACGGTGTTCTTCGTCGCAATGCGCCCCATCCTGCTACGCGCAAGCGTCTGTTCGACGACGAGGACCCACGACTTGAGCTGTGTCCGTCACGGATCGATCCGCGGATTCATGCGGCTCTCGTCTGCGCATCGACGAGCTGTCCACCGATAGCCTTTTACGAGGCGTCCAGGCTCGACGATCAACTCGAGCTCGCCACGCTGCACTACATCGCGGCGGCGGTACACGACGCGCCCCTGCATACGTCGACTTCACCGTCACTAGTCAGTGCCAGCGTCAGTGCTTGAGCGGCGCCCAGCGGTCGCCCTCTTTGACGATACTCCCTTCGCGCTCGAGCTTGATCAGGTGCGCCTCGATCGACTGGAGGGCCAAAGGCCAGAGGGCCTTCGGGGTGTCCGCGTACGCCTGCGCGACTAGATGGCGCGGCCGGGAGGCCTTCCCTCGCGCTTCGAGGGCCTCGAGGACCTTGCGCTCGCGCATCAGTCGGTGCTCGATGTAGAAGCTTAGAATGGCCTGCGGCTTCTGAATCAAGTCGCCGTGCGCGGGGAGGATGCCTGCCGGCTCGAGCGTCGACATCTTTCGGAGCGACTCGAGGTACAAGAGCATGTCACCATCGGTCGGCTCGACGATGATGGTCCCGACCGATGCCACCATGTCCCCGGCGACCATGATGTTGCTCTCCTCGTCGATGAAACACAGATGCCCGGGCGCATGCCCCGGCGTGTGAAGCGCAGTCAGCGACGTCGGGACCGGCCCGTCGAGCTGAATGCGCTCGCCATCCTGGATCAGCCGATCGATTTCGACGATTCCGTCGAGGCGTTGCGCAGTCATCGCGTGAGCCCAGAGCGGAAGCTGCAAGCGCTCCCGCAGAGCCATCGCGCCACCCACGTGGTCGGGGTGATGGTGCGTCGCGAGAATCGCAACCGGCTCGATACCCCGCAGTCGAGCGGATTGCACCCATTGGACCATCAGATCCTGCTCTTCCCGATACGGCGTTGCCGGCTCGATGAGAACAGCCTCCTGCGTACCTATCAGGAACGTGTTGGTGTGGGTCGCCGGCGGCAAGGTCGGTGTGCGCACCGGAAGCATCTCGATCGTAGGCGCAACGATCCGGACGCGATCGGCGGCGGACTCTGAACCGGACGTTTTCATCGCCCTAGCCGCTCACGAGCTCGAGCTCGTCGATATCGAGCTCTTCCTCTGGCCTCAACGCGTGGATCATCGACACAGGGCCGCTCGGGTAGAACCGGTCGCGGGGCTCGTCGAGCAAACACTCGACGCGGCCCTCGTCCCTGAGGCGCGGATCGCCCAGTTGATGCATGCACACTCGCACGATCGTTTTGACCGTTTCGAACACGCCCCAGCCGTCTCGCGCCGACGAAACCAGCTCGGGAATGCCCTCGGGCACGCCCAGCCGCGCGCTGAGCTCTTCGACATCGAGCACCCCGGGGAGGTCGCGCTTGTTGTACTGAACCACCATGGGAATACGGTCGGGGTCGATCCCATCCTGCCGAAGGTTGTAATCGAGATTTCGAATGCTGTAGTTGTTGCCCTCGATGGCATCCGCTTGACTGTCGATGACCAGCACCACGCCGTCCACGTTACGAAGAACCGTTCGACGCGTCGAGTCTTGAGCGATTTGCCCGGGCACGGAGATGAGATGAAGGCGCACCGTGTAGCCACGGAACTTGCCGAGCTCCAGTGGGAGGAAGTCCAGGAACAGCGTCCGTTCCGCCTCCGTGTTCACCGACACCAACTTGCCACGAAACTCCGGGCGCGACTGCGCGTAGATGGTCTCGAGGTTGGTCGTCTTGCCCCCTAGCCCAACGCCGTAGTAGACGATCTTGAGCGTGATTTCGCGCTGCGTGTGGTGAACAAGCGGCATGATCGGGAACTACCTGGGTCCCACCAAACCGTCAAGAACCGAGCGAACCGTACCCACGGACTCAGCCGGCATCCTCCCTGACGACCGCTTCTCGTTCCCACCGCTGGACCGCCGCTCGTGCCGCGGCGTGCTCGGACAGGGAGAGCTCTGGGTCGGCCGCGAGGATGCGCTCGGCAAGATCGGCAGCGCGTTGAAGGAGCTCCTGATCCTTGCTGAGATCGGCAAACTGCAGCCCGCTGGCCCCGGACTGGCGATACCCGAAAAGGTGACCGGGGCCCCGCAGCTCCAGATCGCGTTCGGCCAAACGGAAGCCGTCATCGCTGTCACACAGCGCGCGGAGGCGTGCCTCGGCGTCCGCGGACAGCGGCTCGACAAACGTGAGCAGGCAGGCGCTGCGCTGACCCGCGCGTCCGACGCGTCCCCGAAGTTGATGGAGCTGCGCGAGGCCAAACCGTTCCGCCTGCTCGATCACGATCAGGTTCGCCGCCGGAACATCTACGCCGACCTCCAATACGGTGGTTCCGACCAGCACTCGAAGCTCGCCCGCCCCGAACGCCCGCATCGAGCGGCGGCGCTCATCGCCGGAGAGACGCCCGTGAATCTGCCCCACGCACTGCTCACCG
>JBAVOF010000006.1:0-22921 GCA_049691835.1 Polyangiales bacterium | reverse complement strand
GCATCGGTCGCGCCTAACACGAAGTCCTCTCCACCGAAGTCCCGAATTGCTTGCCGCACCACCGGGCGCGCTTGAAGATGGACGGGCCGAATGTCGCCGGAGAAATACTGAGGGATGCCCTCCGAGTGCAAATCGAGGAGCACTGCGCGATTGCCCGAGCCGGCGCTCGGGATCGACGACAGCAGTCGGGCTCGGTTCTTGGCAGCGACGATCTCGCCCTGCTTCGAGGCTCGCTCCATGGTCTGGTATCCAAACCACGGCAGTACGAGCGTCAGCGTGTGCACGCCGAGATGGACCAGACCGCAAGCCAGGTCGTAGATCTCGAGCATATCGACATCGTCCACCGATCCGCCGACCAGGACCACGTCGCGCCTGGCGCAGTCGGTTTCGATTCGACGGTATCTCTCTCCGTCTGGGAATACCTTGCGCGCTATCGCGCCCAAGTCGAAATCGCCGGCCCTAGCGACGTCCTCGCCCAGCTCTTGGTACCGTTCAGTGGAGAAAAGCAGCCTCGGTCGCTTCATGTTGCGGCCCTCATCACAGCATAGGACGTGCTCGCAGGCTAGTGTTTGGCCAAGACGCCCAGCAGGACGTCGGGTACGTCGGTCATCACGCCGTCCACGCCGGCCTGTAAGAGCTGCTCCATTTCCACCGGGTCGTTGATGGTCCAAACGTGGATCTGGATCCCGTGATGGTGCGCCGCCTCGACGAATCGCTGGGTAATCACTTTCCTCCCGTAGAAGCTCGGAGGGATCTGCAGAGCGTCGAAGGGGACGATTGCGTACTTCGATGCGCCCCCCAACGTGTGCGCCCAGAATTGAATCGCAGCCTGACGGCCCGAGGACGTGGCCACGCGTCCCCGGCTGTGCTTTCGAAATGCATCGATGACCTCGTCGTGCGCCGAAGCGACCAGCACGCGATCGTGAATGCCGTAGTGCTCGATACGCTCCCAGAGCGCCTGCGCGAGCCTCGGGTCCTCGGGCTTGATCTCCAGCGTGTAGTGCACATCCGGAGCGGCCTCGAGCGCTTCCTCCAGTGTCGGAATGCGCACCTCAGCGCCTCGAAACGTGTAGCTACCGTCCTCGACGAAATTGTGCCCGGCATCCAGGCGCTTGAGCTCGGCAAGCGTGCAGTCCCTCAGGTTGCCGCGCCCGTCCGTCGTCCGTTCGAGCGTGGGGTCGTGAAAGCAAACGAAGTGACCATCGGAGGTTTCGTGGATGTCGGTCTCGATGTGTACGTACCCGAGGTCCGATGCGCTTCGAAAGGCGAGCAAGGTATTCTCGGGCCAACGCTTCGCGCCTCCGCGGTGCGCGAATCCGATTGGCGTGGTTGGGCCGAAGTAGGGACGGGGCATGGCATCGAAACCATAGCGCCCTTTGTCGTCGCGGGCGCGGGTCACTTGTCGGGCGCCGCTTTCTTGTCCATCGTGCCGCCCGACAGGGAGTCGGGTCATGGCGAAGGATTTGTCCGGGAAAGTCGCGATCATCACTGGCGGAGCGGGAGGCATCGGCAAGGCCCTCGCACAAGAGCTGGGCGCACGTGGTTGCTACCTGGTGCTAGCCGACATCGACACCGAGCTGCTCGATCGGACGGCGACCGAGCTTCGCGGGACGGGTACGCGGGTCGACGCGAAGGGGGTTGATGTTCGTGACGCGGCGCAGGTGAAGGCGCTGATCGAAGGGGCGTACGCAGAGCGCAGCCGCATCGACTACCTCTTCAACAATGCGGGCGTAAATCTGTGCGCGGAGCTGCGTGACACGACTCTGGATGACTGGAACTGGCTGATCGACGTGAATTTGCGAGGCGTGGTCCATGGGGTTCACGCGGCATATCCGATCATGCGGGAACAGGGCTTCGGTCACATCGTCAATGTGGCCTCCGCAGCTGGACTCATCCCGGCCGCCGCGGAAGGCGCCTACGGAACGACCAAGCATGCTGTGGTCGGCTTGTCGGCAGCGCTCCAGATCGAGGCAGCCGCGTTTGGTGTGAAGGTCAGTGTCGTCTGCCCCGGGATGATCGACACGCCGATCTTCGACGCGACCAAGTACGTCAAGCTCGATCCGCAGTCCATCAGGGAGATCGCCCCCGAAAAGCCGATGGAGCCGCGAAAGGCCGCCAAGCGGATTGTCCGCGGAATGGAACGCAATCGGTTTTTCATCGTCATCACGGCTACGGCGCACGTGCTGTGGCGACTCCATCGCTATGCGCCGGGTACGTCGATGCGCGTCGGCAGGCTCGCTGTGCGAATGTTCCGGGACCGTCGATTGGACGGCAGTTGAGGTCAGAGAAACTCGTCGCCGATGCCGATGACCCGCAGCGCGCCCTCGTGAATCCGGAACTCGGCTGGTCCGATGCCCGGTGCCTCGCCGTCGATGTCCATCCAGGCGGTGTTCGCGAGCATGTCCACCTCGACATGCTTGCCTCGATAAGTGCTCACAATTGGCGAGCGGACGTGGGTGCCTTTGTAGAGCCCCGCCATCACCGGAAGCCCGCGCAGGGTCGACGTCGCCCGGATTAGCACGATGTCGAACATACCGTCGGCCACGCGGGCTTCGGGGGCAAACATCATGCTGCCCCCAGCCCATCGTCCGTTGCACACACACAGGTTGCTGATCTCGTGCTCGCCCTCGTCCTTACCGTCGATCCGCATCCGAATCCGGGCCGGCTTGTACTTCATTTGCGCGCGAAGCACCGCCTTGAAGTACTTTGCTTTTCCGCTGCTCTTGGATTTCGATGAAGCGACGAATCGATCAACGAGGCCGCCCATCCCCATCGAGGTGATGTTGAGAAAAAAGCGTCCCGCGGTGCGTCCATCGTCATGGACGTACTGCACCCATCCAATGTCGATCGGGACGGCGGGCTTTTCGCGAATGACCGCGCATGCGCTCTCGAGCTCATCGGTCCCAGGGATCATTCTGCGGAAGTCCCCGCCGGTGCCTGCGTGTAGGATGCCGAGCCCGACCTCCTTGTTGAACCCCGATTGCATGATGCCGTCTACGATCTCGCTGTGTGTGCCGTCTCCGCCGAACGAGATGATCGTTCTGACTCCTCGTGCGATGGCTTCCTTGCCCCTTCGAAGCCCGTCCCCGCGTGAATCCGTGAGTTGAAGCTCGACGGGCCCGAGAGCCTGGACAATACGTGCACTCAGCTCCGGCCAATGGTCTCCAACGAATCCATGACGGGCCATCGGATTCGCGATGACGATGGTCTTGCTCGGATCAAACATCGCAGAAGACCTCGTACCGCATTTTGGTTCTTACGGGTAGAGTGGTCTGATGTCTACGGGGCGACTTACCGTTGTTTTCATGATGCTGCTGCTTGGCTGTGGCGGTAGCGCGGCGTCGAACGAGTGTGAGGGGCTGAGCGCGCAGCAATGCGCGCAATTCGAATGCCCAGCCGCGGACGGAGACGCGCCGCCGAGCTCAGCGATCTTGGTCGGCACCGATTGGCTCGAAGCACGTCTCGGAGATCCCGACGTTCAGCTGGTCGACACGCGCGCGACAGGAGACGAACAAGCTCGGATTCCCGGGGCGATCTCCCTGAGGCCGACCGACGTCGCAACGACCGTTGACGGCGTGTCGTCACAGGTGGCTCCTTCGATGCAGGCCCAGCCTCTGCTCGGTGCAGCGGGGCTTCGAAACGGCGCGATCGCCGTCGTGTGCGGTGGGTCTCCCGAATACGATTCCTCGCGCATCGTCTGGGCGCTTCGGTACTACGGTCACGATGACGTTCGGTATCTCGACGGTGGTTACGCGGCCTGGCTCGCAGCGGAGAGCGCGCTCGACACGTCAGCTGGACCGCGAACCTAGCCTGCGGCGAGCTGCGCTCGGAGCCGGAGCTGCAGGCCCTTTACGCGTGGCTGGAACCGGCAAGAACGACAGTGACGTATTGTGTAACCGGTTCGCGAGGTTCCTTTGCATGGCTCACCTTGACCGCGCTCGAATACCAAGATGCGAGGCTCTATGACGGGTCGTGGTCGGAGTGGGGCAACGGCGACTTCCCCGTGAAACCCTAGGACTGTCAGCAACCGTGCTGTCGGATGTGCCGGCCGGGGCGCCGCGGGACGCGCCCCTCCATACGTAGACTTCTGTGCCAGTGCCGACTCTTGCGTCTGAGTCGGTCGCCTGGGCCGGGACAAGCGGGCTGCGAGCTGGTATCGACTAGCTGTGTTGGAGCTGTTCCCCAGACTGACTCGTGGCGACGCTCGCCTTGCCCTCGTGATCGAGGACAGGTCGTGGACGTACGCGGAGCTTGCTGGGGCCGCGCGCGAGCATGCGGCGCTGCTCGAGCGGACCGGGATCCGATCTGGTGACCGTGTGGCGGTCTGGGCTCAGCCAGATCTGAGCACCGCGGCGGCCATGATCGGAAACGCTGTGGCGGGGGTGGCGACCGTGCCGCTCAATCCGAAGCTGGGCTCGCGGGAGCTCGGCCACATCGTCAGCGACTCCGAGCCGAAGCTCGCGTTTTGCGCCGAGCGGCATGAGGCACCGCAAGAGCTCCTCCGCGTCCCGTCGCTTCGTGCTACGTACCGGCCAGCTCCCTCGTCGCTGCCGACGCTCCCAGTCGATCGCTCGCCCCTGCTCGTACTGTACACGTCCGGCACCACCGGCCCGCCCAAGGGAGCGGTCATTACACGGCGCAACGTCGCCGCGAACCTCGATGCGCTCGCGGAAGCCTGGGCATGGACCGAACACGACACGGTCGTTCACTCTCTACCCTTGATTCACGCTCATGGCCTGGTCTTGGGGCTGTTGGGGAGCCTTCGCGCCGGCGGCGCACTTCACCACGTGCCGCGCTTCTCTCCGCACGATATCGCCCGTGCCCTCGTCGATCCGCGTCACGAGCAAACGTTGTTCTTCGCGGTGCCCACCATGTTTCACCGAATTGCAGAGGCTGCCGAGGACGATCCCGAGCTCCGGGAGGCGCTACGCCGACCACGGCTTCTCGTGTCGGGTTCGGCGGGCTTACCTGTCCGAGAGCACGAACGGATTCAGACGCTCACCGGCCGCGGGGTACATGAACGCTATGGTTTGACCGAGACCCTCATCAACTGCGCCGTTCGAGCTTCGCACGATCCGATGCCGGGCTACGTCGGCCCGCCACTTCCCGGCGTGGAGCTGATGCTTGTCGACGATCACCGCCGCGAGCTCGACGCGCGCGACGACGCGACCATCGGCGAAGTGGCTGTTCGCAGCGACTCCATCTTCGCCGGATACCTGAACCACCCCGACACGACCGCCGAAGTTCTAGACGAAGAGGGCTGGTTCTACACCGGCGATTTGGCGACTCGGACCCAGGAAGGTGTCATTCGAATCCTGGGCCGCCGGAGCACCGATCTCATCAAGACCGGTGGCTACCGGGTGGGCGCCGGAGAAATCGAGGCCTGCTTGCTGGAGCATCCATCGGTTCGCGAGGCGGCGGTGGTCGGCGTCCCCGACGACGATCTTGGTCAGCGGATCGCCGCGTTCGTGGTCTTGCGATCGGGCGAGCAGGAGGATGGCTCTGCTTTGACCGCGTTCGTCGCCGAGCGTCTCAGCCCGCACAAGAGACCGCGAGACATCCAATTCCTCTCCGAGTTACCGCGCAACGCGATGGGCAAAGTGCAGAAGAAGCTGTTAACCGGTTCGCTGTAGAGCCTCGCGCGTGATACCGCAGGCCGCGGCCACGCCGTCTCGATATGCGCGCCAGGCATCGACGGCTTGGCTCATCGCGCACAGAACGCCGACGCGATCGTTCCGAGGAACGTGCTGCAGCATGACGCGCCATGCGGCCTTGCGGTGTTCGCCCTCGACGGAGCGGTGCGCTTTCGTCAGCGCCAGGCACTCGACGGGCAGCCCATAGTGTTTGGTCAGAGGATGCTCGTGAAGCGGCGGCTGAGGGCGAGGAGGGGCTGCAGCATCCAGCTCGTGCCGTTCATGCGCCGTGCCCTCGACGAAAATGGTCGCGATCGACGTCGCCACCGCCCAACCGCGTCGTGTGGTCGCGTCGTCCAAGAAGTCTCGGTAGGCGCGCGCCGCCGGGAGCAGTTGGACGCGCGCGAAACGCTCCAAGTCCATCCCGAGCCCGCGCGGATACATCATGAACAGCTCAGGGTGCGGCTTGCCCGCCGCGAGGCCGCCAGTTTCTTCCTCGTAGAGGTTCTCCGCGAGCTCGCGGCGCACTTCGGGTATCGGACACTGCACGTATGCGCGCCCCACCATGACGGGAAAGTCGCGTACATAGACCTCCCACTCTTGTTCGAGATGGATGTGCAGCATGCTCTTGCGCACCAGGCCCCCTGTGAAGGCCGGCCAGGCCCAGTGCGTTTTTCGCTCCATCTGCTGAAGCAGCGCCTCCTGGAACCTGGCCACATCCACCCCTTCAGCCTAGGTCCTGGGCAAGCCCATGTCGAAAACGCATCCAAACACGGTCGAATTCAGGTGTCGCTCTTCAGATAAGTATAGCCGCGAAGGCTCTCCTCATAGTGCTGCATGAAGGTGCGGAGTTGTGGCAAGGTCATGCGCCCCTGGTTGAGGGCACGTTCGGCTTGCTTGCGAACGCGTTCGACCATCTCTTCCGGATCGTACTGGAGGTACCGCAAGACCTCGTCGATCGCGTCGCCTTTGATGACGTTGGAGACGCTGTAGCCGTAGTCCTCGATCCGAACGTGCACCGCGTTCGTATCGCCGAAGAGGTTGTGGAGATCGCCCAGTATTTCTTGATATGCGCCACCAAGGAACATTCCGAGCAGGTAGGGCTCACCCGGCCGAACTGGATGGAGATCGAGCGAATGCTGCACCTCTTCGACATCGATGAAATGGTCGACGATTCCATCCGAATCGCAGGTCAGGTCCGCTAGCCGCGCGCGTACGGTAGGCTCCTCGTCCAGACGATGAATCGGCATGAACGGAAACAGCTGGTCCATGGCCCAGATATCGGGGGCGGACTGGAACAAAGAGAAATTGCAGTAATAGATCGCACCCATCAAGTCTTCGACGGCGTTGAGCTCCTCCGGCACGTACTTGAGTCGGCGCATGCTCGCCAAGATCTTCTCGCAGCAGCTCCAGAAGAAGTGCTCGGCGCGCGCCAGCTCGCGCATCCCCAAATACCCGAACTTGAACAAGCTGCGCGCTTCTTCGAGAGCCTGCTGCGCATCGTGCCAAGACTCCTGCACGTTCTTGGGCTGGATGCCTTTCCAGGTTTCGTAGAACTCGTCGAGGATCCGGTGGTCGTTGGGGCCAGGCTCTTGGGGAGTCTCGAAGTCCACGTGGTCGACGCCCAGGGCATCGAAAATCAAGACCGATTGATACGCAGCGATGGAGCGCCCACTCTCACTGACGATGGTCGGCGCTTTGACGCTCGCTTTTTCACAGGCTTCCTGGATGCTTGCCACGACGTCGTACGCGTATTCTTTGATGTCGTAGTTCATCGAGCCCCGGAAGTCGGTCTTCGAACCGTCGTAGTCGACGGCCAAACCCCCACCGACGTCCAGAAATCCCATCTCACAGCCCATCTTCACCAGTTCCACGTAAATCTGGCCGGCCTCGCGCATCGCGTTCTTGACGGGGATGATGCTGGAAACCTGACTTCCGAGATGAAAGTGCAAGAGCTTGAGGCAATCGAGCATTTCTCGCTTCTCGAGCTCGTCGACGACATAGACGATCTCCGACATGGTCAGACCGAATTTTGCACGGTCACCCGCCGAGTTCGCCCAGCGCCCCATGCCCTTGCTACTGAGCTTTGCCCGCACGCCGAGGCATGGTCGAATGCCTAGCTTCTCGGATGCGCGGAACGCCAGCTCCAGCTCCTCGATCCGTTCGAGCACGACCACGACCGTATTGTCGAACCGCTGCGCCACGAGCGCAGTCTCCATGTACGTCAGGTCCTTGTACCCATTACAGATGATGAAGCCGTCTTCGTCTTCCATCGCTGCGAGCGTGATCAAGAGCTCGGGCTTCGAGCCCGCTTCGAGCCCGAACCGCCACGGCCTTCCCGACTCGACGATCTCTTCGACGAGGTGCCGTTGTTGATTGACCTTCACCGGAAACACGCCGCGGTACTGTCCTTCGTACCCGTACTCCTGGATTGCGCTCTCAAAGCACTCGTTCAACAATCGAATGCGGTCCTGAAGGATGTTGGGAAACCGGATCAAGAGCGGCAGGTCGAGCCCGCGTTCCGCCAACTGCTTCGTGAGATCGTACAAGTCGATCGCGCTGTCTTCGGTCGGGTCCGGCCGCACCTCCACGTGACCGCGCTCGTTGACGCGAAAGTACGGTTCTCCCCAGCCCCTGATCTGGTAGAGCTTCGCGCTCTTCTTGATGCTCCACTCGCGCGGCAGTGCGTTCCCATCCATCACACCCGTTGGTTAGCACATCCGACGGGCTTGGGGTCGTCCCGGCGGCGTTGCTCCGCTCTCCGGGCCGTGGTAGCCGAACGCTCGAGGGGGAAGTTCCTATGAAGAGCCGCCTGTTGCTTGGTCTCGTTTTCTGCCTGCAAGGATTCACGTGTGACGATACCGAGGCGGAATCCGCGGCACCGCTAGAGCAGGCGGGAGGCGAGCCCTCTCGGGAAGCCAACGCTCCTCCCGAGGCCGTCGCCGCTCCAGCCCTGGCGCGTGCGCCCAACGGCACCGCCACCTACGAAGATCTCCTCGCCTTGCTGCACCTCGCGGACGTCTACGACCCGTCTGGCCTGTTCATCGACTTCGGGACCGCCGCGCGCCTCAAATATACGCTAGGGAACTGGAACAGCGGATGGGTAGGGGAAGCTCGCGAAGGCGGCGCGAGCGTGTCGACCTTCGGAAAAACCGCGCGCCTGTATCTGCCTGCTCCTTCGAAGCAGCCCATGGAGCTCCGTTTCCGCGCCAAGCCGTACGCCAGCGGAGCGCTCATCGTGTATCTCAACGGCAAGACGGTTGGCGAGGCGCGCGTCTCGGCGGCCGACGGCTTTCGTGAGATCGTGATTCCCATCGCCGCAGCCGACATCCGTGCTGGCGAGAACGCCATCATGCTTCGGGCGACGAACACCGCCCAGGTTGGCGGTCAGTCGCTTTCGTTTGCGATGGACTGGTTGGTCTTCGAGCCATCGCCGGCTCCCTCCACGGCCACGCCTCGTGCAGTGACGGTCGAGCGGATCAACATCGCTGGGGTGGAGCGGCGAGCGATAGTGCTGGTCCCCGGAGCACAGGTCGATTGGTTCGTCGAGATCCCCGAGGGGGCCAGTTTGGTGTTTGGCGCCGGCCTCGGGGCTCAGGGTGACGGAAGACTGACACTGCAGATCGCCAGCGACGGGTTTGTCGGTCCGACCAAGACCATTGAGTCCGGCGCCGCATGGGCCGATCATCAAATTCCGTTGAGCGAGGTTGCCGGAGCGGTCACGCGCCTTCGTTTCCGAAATGAAGGGACGAACGATCTGGCGTTGAGCGACGTGCGCGTCGTGCGGCGCATGGGCGAGCTCGTCGCGATCGACGAACCTGCACGCAACGTGATCCTCCTGCTGGTCGACACGCTGCGCGCCAGCAAGCTCCAGGCGTACTATCCCAAGACCCGAGTGAAGACCCCGACGATCGACCAGTTCGCGTCGCAGGGCACGCTCTTCGAACGCTCGCAGGCGCCGGAGAACTGGACCAAGCCATCGGTTGCGAGCGTTCTCACTTCACTCCACCCCGCAACGCACCGAACCAAAGAGGATGCTTCGAAGCTTCCGAAGTCCGCCTTGATGTTGAGCGAGGTCTATCAGAAAGCCGGATTCAAGACTGCGAGCTTCATCGCCAACGGGTACGTCTCCAACGCGTTCGGCTTCGACCAGGGATGGGACCACTACACCAACTACATCCGCGAGGAGCGCAACACCCAGGCCTCCAACGTGTTCGGTGAGGCCGAGGGCTGGATCGAGAAGAACAAGGAAGGGCGGTTCTTCGTCTATATCCAGACCATCGATCCACATGTGCCATACGACCCGCCTGCCAAGTACCTGCAGATGTACGACCCTGCGCCCTACAACGGCCAGATTCAGAACCGTCGCACGGCCCTCATGCTCGACGACGCCAAGAAGAATCCCGGGAAGTACAAGTTCACTCAGCGTGACAAGGAGCATCTGGAAGCACTTCACGATGGAGAGATCAGCTACCACGACGAGTACTTCGGAAAGTTCCTCGCCAAGCTCCGGGAGCTCGGTCTCGACGAGAACACGGTCATCGTAGTGACTTCCGATCATGGCGAGGAGTTCCAGGAGCACGGGTCCTGGGGTCATGGCCACTCCGTGTACCAAGAGCTTCTCGGGGTTCCGCTGATGTTTCGCTGGACCGGCGTCATTCCGGCGGGCTTGCGCATCGGTCCTGTCGTCAGCACGATCGATATCGGACCGACGGTCCTGGAGGCGACCGGCATTCCCGTTCCCGAGCAGTTCGAGGGACGCAGCTTGCTCGGTTTCATGCGGGGCGATTGGCCCACGGGCCCCTACGTTGCCTTCAGCGACTTCCTGGACCATCGCCGTGTGATCCGCGGCGGGGACTGGAAGCTCATCATCCGAGGCAATCTGTCTCAAATCATTTTCGACCTGGGGAACGACTACTGGGAGAAGCAAGAGCTCGACGGGAGCGCTCAGCCAATCGCACAACGCTACCTGCGGACCCTTCATGGGCAGTTCCTGGGCGCGGACAATCGCGGCCAGTGGCTTGCCGGCTCGCCGAGCTCATCGGCTAAGCCCAAGTCGGGGTTGAGCGAGGAAAAGCAGGAGATGACCCCGGAGCTCTGCCGTCAACTGGTCGCGCTGGGTTACATCAGCGCGGAGTGCGACGCGCTACTCAAGAACTGACCGCCTGAACGTCACCCGCGTCACCTAGCGCCCCTTTGGCTTCGCCCCGCCGACGTGGGCGACCAATGTCGTGATCATGTAGCCGGCGCCTAGCAAGCCGATTGCCATCATGACGCCGGTGAAGGTGGGGGCGTAAAACTCGGTGGGGTACTTGTCCGGATTCAGCTCGGCCAGGAGCTCCGCAGTCATTACTCGTCCCTTGAACAGCTCGCCGACTTTCGGGGCGACCCCTTCCTGAAAAGGCCACAACCCGAGTACCGCGCCGACCAGCAGCCCCATCAGCACGCCCAATGTCGGCTGTTCGTACCGCTCGAGCACGACTTTGATCAGGTTGCTGATCAGCAGGACGCCGATCGCGACACCGATGCCCACCGGGAGCACGACGCCAACGATTGGATTGGACGCGCTCGCCAGGTCGTGGGCCTGGACCGCTTCTTTCAGTGCGTCGATCGCGCTCAGCACCGGGACGTAGACGCCCATGAGCAGGAGCATGTATCCGCCGCTCACGCCCGGCAGAATCATCGCGCTCGCACCGATGACACCTGCGATGAACATGATCGGGACACCTTCGCGCGTTGCGCCGGAGGTGCCGCCGTCGATCTGCGTCCACGCCAAGGCAGCCATCACCAGAAGCCCGACCCCGGCGCCGAGCCAGAACGACAGTGTTGCTGGGCGAGCCATCTGCCACAAGATGGGAACGCCACCCAGGGTCAGCCCGATGAAAAGGCTGTACATCGCCCAGCGGTGTTCGACCACCGCGTCTTTGACGGGGCCGGCGCCTAGCAAGATCGCCACAGCGGCTGCAATGCCCACCAGACCCAGAACGGTGATTGAGCTCTTGCGAAAGCGTAGCGCGCTGAGGTCCGCCAGGGACTCGATGAATCTGGGATAGATTCCGGCTGCGAGCAACATCGTGCCTCCGCTGATACCCGGGACCAGATTTGCAAGCCCCATCAGCGCGCCTCCGAGCAAGCACCGTAGTCCCCATTTCGGGCTCATCGGCCCATCCGCAGGCAGGTTCATGCGGCCGGGTGTACGGCAGATCCCAGGACACGCCAAGCAAAGTGCGAATGCTTGCGCTCAGCCGAACGCGACGTGCCCATGGGTAGCGCCGGCCCTGATTCGGACCTAGGTTCGTCTCGTGTTTCGCCTTTTTGTGTTGTTCACCGTCGTACCACTGGTCGAGCTGTACCTTTTGCTCGCGATCGGGCGGATGCTCGGGCCGGTCCCGACCATCGGCCTGGTGCTTCTGACGGGTGCGCTCGGCGCCTGGTTCGCGCGGCTCGAGGGCGCCCGGGTGATTCAGCGGTGGCAAGAGGCGGTGGCGCGCCAGCAGCTTCCCAAAGACGGCGTCATTGACGGGTTCCTGATCTTCATCGGCGGCCTGTTGCTCATCACGCCCGGAATTCTCACCGACATTGCCGGTCTGGCAATGGTCATCCCGCCGACCCGTCGTGTCATTGCGGGTGTCGTCCGCGCTTGGTTTGAGCGGCAGATCGCTACGGGCCGGGTACAAGTGTATACACCTGGTTACAATGGCGGGCCCCGGCGGGCTGAGGACGTGATCGAGGTCGAAGGCGAAGTGATCGAGGTCGTGGCCCCAGCAGAGCTTCCGGAGCGCCGAGAGAAGTAGACAGCATGCGTGCAGTCGGCTACCACGCCCACATGAGAATCGTCTGGACCCTTCTTTGCTGCGCGGCGCTCGCTGCCGCGCTGACCGCCTGCAAGAGCAGCGCACCCGCACCCGCAGAGGGTGAACCCGCCGCGGACACGGAAGCGGCTGGCGACCAAGCCGGCGCCGCTGAAGAAAAAGCCGCACCCGAGAAGGCTGCGCCACAGGCGGCTGCTCCCGAAACCATCCCCGCGCCTCCCGATGTCGCCGCGCCGCCCGAGAACGCGGAGCGAAGTGCATCGGGTCTCGCCTGGACCGTCTTGCAAGCCGGTACCGGCGACAAGCATCCGTCATCGTGGGATATGGTCACGGTCAACTACACCGGTTGGACGACCGATGGGCGCATGTTCGATAGCTCGATCAAGCGTGGCCAGCCTGCGGAGTTCCCGCTCAATCGGGTCATCAAGGGCTGGACCGAAGGGCTTCAGCTGATGGTTACCGGGGAGAAGCGCCGTTTTTGGATTCCCGGCGATCTCGCGTACGGCGATGCGAACGCAAACGACCCGCATGCGATGATGGGACCGCCACGCGGCACCCTGGTGTTCGACGTCGAGCTGATCAGCTTCAAAGAGGCGCCCAAGCCACCCGACGCGCCCAGTGATGTCGCCGCGATTCCAAAGAACGCGAAGGTCACTAAGTCCGGACTCGCCACGCGTGTGCTGAAGAAAGGCACCGGCAAAGAGCATCCGACCCCCGACAGCATAGTGACTGTCCACTACTCGGGTTGGACAACGGACGGGGAGCTGTTCGACAGCTCGGTCGTGCGCGGAACCCCGGCCACGTTTGGCCTGAAGCAGGTCATCCCGGGCTGGACCGAAGCCCTGCAACTCATGGTCGTTGGCGAGACGCGCCGGATTTGGATCCCGGAGGATCTGGCATACGGAGGCCGCCCAGGGCGCCCCCAGGGCATGCTTGTCTTCGACGTCGAGCTGCTCGAGGTCCGCAACTAGCCAGCAACGGGTCGGTCGCTACCCGCTCGTCATCGCGCGATTTTTCTGGTCGCAGATCCAAAGTGCGCCCTCACGTGTCTACCAGGACCAGTGAGGAGCAATCGATGAAGCAAGCAATCGCTGTCCTGGGTCTGTGTGTGGCCATGGCTTGGCCGACCACATCGCGCGCGTTCTGTGGATTTTACGCCAGCGGAGCGGAAGCATCGCTCTACAACGACGCGACCATGGTCGTGATGATGTGCTACGGCACGCGAACCGTGCTGTCGATGCAGAACGTTTACCAGGGGCCGCCGCAAGACTTTGCGATGATCGTACCGGTTCCGGTCGTCTTGCAGGAAGACAACGTCAAGACCTTGCCTCCGGAGATCTTCTCTCGAGTCGACAAGCTCGCGGCGCCGCGGCTGGTCGAATACTGGGATTAGGGCCCTTGCCGTCCGATGGTCGCGTCCGAGATGGCGACAGGCGTGCCCTCGGCGAAGATCTCGTGTTCCGAGCCGCTGGCTCGATCGTCGGCCGATGCGGGATGCCCGATCAGAGCGGTCAGCTCAGCGAACCACGTGCTCAGGCGTCCAGCATCAACAACTTCCAAGGGAGATACGTGATCTTGCATTGCTGGGACGGTGCGTTGGCCTGTGAGAACCCAGAGCGAGGAGTCTGGGGGGTGGGCCGACAAAAGGCTCAACGCCCCGGCCGATCGCAGGAAGCAACACGGCTTTTCGAGGCACGCCCACCAAGTCGTTGACCAGTCGGCTACCGGGACTGATTCAAACCGACATTGCGGAGCTCGATTTCGAGGCGGGTGGCTTCGAGCCGGGGCCCAAGCGCAAACCCGATCCAGACGAAGGCCCAGATGGGCCGAGCGGCAATGCCACAGGCTCCGATGGTTGCAGCATCAGCGGCGCGAGAACCGCATCGCTCGGTTGGATTGCGCTGTCCTTCGTTGCTATGTGGCTGGCCAGGAGACGCACAGCTCGATAGCCCATGGCAGAGTTCATCTACACGATGAAGGGGGTGACGAAAGTCCATCCCCCGGACAAGAAGATCATCGAAGACCTTTATCTCTCGTTCTTTCCGAACGCCAAGATAGGGGTCATCGGTGTCAACGGGACTGGAAAGTCTTCGCTCCTGCGCATCATGGCAGGTCAGGACGACAGCTTCACCGGCGAGGCATGGATTCGGCCGGGGGCGAAGGTCGGGTATCTCTCGCAGGAGCCGGATCTTGGAAACGCAAAGACCGTGTTGGAAGCGGTCGAAGCGGGGGTGGCTCCCGTCCGAGCGATTCTCGATGAGTTCAACGAGCTCAGCATGAAGCTAGGCGAGCCGATGAGCGACGACGCCATGGCGAAGCTGCTCGACCGACAGGGAGCGCTTCAAGACAAGATCGACGCCGTGGACGGGTGGAATCTCGAGAGCACGCTCGAGATCGCGATGGATGCCCTTCGGCTGCCGCCCCCCGAGGCCGACCCGAAGTCGCTGTCCGGTGGCGAGAAGCGACGCGTCGCGCTGTGCCGTTTGTTGCTGGAGAAGCCCGAGCTCTTGCTGCTCGACGAGCCCACCAACCACCTCGATGCCGAGTCGGTCGCCTGGCTGCAGGGATATCTCCAGAAGTATCCCGGCTGCGTGATCCTGGTCACCCACGATCGGTACTTCCTCGACGAGATCGTAGAATGGATCCTCGAGCTCGATCGCGGCGAGGCGCACCCTTTCCAGGGGAACTACTCCCAGTGGCTCGAAGCCAAGGAGGCCCGGCTCGCTCAGGAAGACAAGAAAGACAGCTCCCGGAAGCGTAAGATCGCCCGCGAGCTCGAGTGGGTGCGTTCGTCGCCCAAGGCGAGACAGGCCAAGAGCAAGGCGCGCATCACGGCCTTCGAAAGCCTGGTCGCCGACGCGGCCAAGGCGCGTACCGATCCCAACGAAATTCGAATTCCGCCGGGGCCGCGGCTCGGCACGCAGGTCTTCGAGGTCAAGGGCGTTACCAAAGCATACGGCGACAAGCTACTTTTCGAAGACTTGAGCTTTCGGGTGCCACGCGGAGCGATCGTCGGCATCGTCGGACCAAACGGTGCCGGCAAGACTACGCTGTTCCGGATGCTGGTCGGCGAAGAGAAACCCGACTCGGGAACCATCACCGTCGGGGACACCGTGAAGCTGTCCTATGTCGACCAGAGTCGCGACTCGCTCGACGACGACAACAACGTCTTCAAAGAGATCACTGGCGGAGCGGACGACATCGACGTTGGCGGCGGTACGGTGAAGTCACGCGCGTACGTTGGTTGGTTCAACTTTCGGGGTAGCGATCAACAAAAACCGGTCAAGAACCTATCCGGCGGCGAACGAAACCGGGTTCACCTGGCCAAGCTTCTCAAGAGCGGCGGCAATGTATTGCTGCTGGACGAGCCGACCAACGACATCGACGTCGAAACACTACGGTCGCTCGAAGAGGCGATTCTAGCGTTCCCCGGCTGCGCATTGATCATCAGTCATGATCGCTGGTATCTGGACAGGATCTGCACGCACATCCTCGCCTTCGAAGGCGACAGCCGCGTCGTCTGGCACGAAGGCTCCTACGCCGACTATGCCGCCGACCGCAAGGCGCGGCTCGGGACCGAGGCCGACGTTCCCCACCGCATCAAGTACCGAAAGTTCTCCCGCTGATCGAGGTCGTTGTGATCTCTGTCTGAGGTCCCGAGGGATTCCACGGGGTTAGGACCCTGGAGCGTGTCCCGTCGTGGCGGCTACGAGGAGGGCGGTGATTTCGGGCTCTAGGGCCGAGTGGCCGGATCGGGCCGCGATTGTGAGGGTGCTGTTGGGCCAGGCCTGGTGGAGCTGGTATGCGCTTTCGGCAGGGCAAACGACGTCATAGCGTCCTTGAATGATGACGCCTCGAATGTGCTTCATCCGGTCGATGTTCCGAAGAAGCTGTTCGTCTTGTCGGAAGAAACCGCCGTTGATGAAGTAGTGACACTCGATTCGTGCGAACGCCTCGGCGAACGTTTCGTTGCCGGTGCGTTCGATGAGCTCGGGGTCCGGAACGAGTCTGCTGGTGCTGCCTTCCCAGATGCTCCATGCCCGGGCAGCGCGGATGCGCTCGGCGCGATCCGTGCTCGTGAGGCGGCGATAGTAAGCGCCCACCAGGTCCCCCCGCTCATCTTCGGGAATCGGCTCGAGATACTTCTCCCAGGCCTCGGGAAAGATGCGGCTCGCGCCTTCCTGATAGTACCATTGTATCTCGTGGCGGCGCAGGAGGAAGATCCCGCGCAGCACCATGTCGGTTACACGATTCGGGTGCTCCTGGGCATACGCCAGACTGAGCGTGCTTCCCCAGGAGCCGCCAAATAGCTGCCAGCGCACGACACCCAGGTGCTCGCGGATCCGCTCCATGTCGGAGACCAGATCCCAAGTGGTGTTGTTGCGGAGCTCCGCGTGGGGGGTGCTCCGGCCGCAACCGCGTTGATCGAAGAGGATGATTCGGTAGATGCTCGGGTCCCAGAACCGTCGGTGCACGGGGCTACAACCTCCGCCCGGCCCGCCATGAACGAACACCGCTGGCTTTCCCGATGGGTTGCCGCATTGCTCGTAGTAGACCGAATGAACCGAATCCACACGAAGGTGCCCGGAATCGTAAGGCTGTATTTCTGGAAATAGCCCCTCCATCGACAGCTCGAATCACAGCACGTTCGCGGACTGGCGCAACCGACGACAGTAGCTATCTTGCCGCCCGGGCATGAGCCAAAAGGAATTTCAACGACGGCGCACGTTCGCGATCATCTCGCATCCCGACGCCGGAAAGACGACGTTGACCGAGAAGCTCCTGCTTTACGGCGGCGCGATCCATGCGGCCGGCGCGGTCAAGTCGCGCAAGGCAAAGCGGTCCGCAGTCAGCGACTGGATGGAGCTCGAGAAGCAACGCGGCATCTCGGTCACGACATCGGTCTTGCAATTCGAGTACGACGACATCCGTTGGAATCTGCTCGACACCCCGGGTCACAACGATTTCAGCGAAGATACATACAGGACGCTCATGGCCGCAGACTGCGGGATCATGATTCTCGACGCTGCAAGGGGCGTGGAGGCCCAAACCCGGAAGCTCTTTCACGTCTGCCGCCTGCGAAACACCCCGGTCGTCACGTTCATCAACAAGATGGACCGTCCTGCCCGCGATGCGTTCTCGCTGATGAGCGAGGTCGAGGAGGTGCTCGGAGTGAGCACGGTGCCGTTCACATGGCCGATTGGAAGCGGTGATTTGTTCCAGGGAGTCTACGACCGCTTCAACAAGCTCGTCATTCGGTTCGAGCGCGCGGGGGAGGGTCAATCCAAGCGAGCGGAGATGAAGGTCACAGGCATCGACGACCCGCAGCTCGATGCGCTGCTCGGCGAAGAAGCGGCTCATACGCTCCGCAACGAGGTGGAGCTCTTGGACGGAGCGGGCGAAGAGTGGGACGAAGCCCGCTTCCTCTCAGGCGAAATCACGCCGGTGTTCTTCGGTAGCGCGCTCACCAACTTCGGGGTCGAGCCCTTCCTTCTCAAGTTCAAGGACCTGTGCCCGCCGCCTGGCGAGCGTGCGGCGACCGGCGGCGTCACCGTGCGCCCCGGGGACGATCGCTTCAGTGCATTCGTCTTCAAAGTGCAAGCCAACATGGACCCGTCACACCGCGATCGGGTCGCGTTCGCGCGCATCTGCTCCGGCAAATTCGAGGGCGGGATGCGCGTCCATCACTATCGGCTCGGCAAAGTGATTCGGCTCAACCGCGCCGAACAGTTTTTCGCTCAGGAGCGCGAGAGTGTGATGGAGGCCTACGCCGGTGACATCGTCGGTTTGTACGATCCCGGCTTGTTTCGCATCGGTGACACCCTGTCGACGGATGGGCCCATGAGCTTCGATGCAGTGCCCCTATTTTCGCCGGAGCATTTCGGTCGCTTGCAGCTTCTCGATCCATTGAAGCGCAAGCAGCTCCAGAAGGGCATCCAGGAGCTCTCAGAGGAGGGGACTGTGCAGCTCTTCATGGAGCCGGGGCGTGAGAAGGATCCCGTGTGTGGCGTGGTAGGACGGCTCCAATTCGACGTGCTCATGTTTCGCCTCGAGCACGAGTACGGAGCCCGGGTGACCTTCGATCTGCTCCCGTATCAGTACGCTCGCTGGGTCGAGGGCGCTTCGGATTGCGCGGAGTTGAAGGTCAAGCGGGTGCCGATGGCAGTGCTGGATCGCGACAATCGTCCAGTCGCGCTCTTTCGGGATGAATGGGAGCTCGGCCGCGCGGAGCGGGACAACGAGAATTGGACCTTCCACGAGACCGCTCCGATAGTTGCAGCAGCCTGAATAGAGGTGTGTGCCTTGCGTCGAAAAGCGGCATACTTTAACGTCAAAGGGGGAATCAGCGAATGATGAAGAATGCCCGAAGGGCCAGCGCAATCGTGGTTATGTGTCTGTCAGTACCGGCGATTGGGTTGGCCGATTCCGAGACGTTTGTCGTGCGGGACGACGGGAAGAGCCACGTGACGTTCGTCTCCGATGCGCCCCTCGAAACCACGACCGGGACGAGCTCGAAGGTCACCGGGACAGTGACCGTGGACCCGGCCGACATCACGAAGACGACTGGCTCGTTCGATGTTCCGGTTGTGTCGCTTCGTACCGGCAAGGACCTTCGCGACGAGCACCTGCAGGGCGACGGCTGGCTCGATGCGAAGCGCCATCCCAAGATTCACTTCGAGATCACCGAGGTCGTCCTGGGCAAGAAGGCTTCGAAGGAGCTCAAGAAGAACAAGGATACCAAAGTCGAGGTGAAGGGGATGTTCACCGTCCACGGCATCAGCAAGCCCGTTACCGCGAAGGGGACGGTGCATTGGGCCGAGACCGCGCTACTCATCAAGGCCCAGTTCAACGTCAAGCTCGAAGATCATCAGATTTCGGTGCCCTCGATCGTTCGGCTCAAAGTGGCCAATGACATCGCGGTCTCCGTCGATCTTCGCGGCGTCCCAGAACAGCCCTAGGCGAGCCCGGCCCGCCTCAGGAGCGGTTCGAGAGCTGGCCCTCGACCCATGAAGCGCTCGTAGAGGGCCTCCGGCTCTTCGCTATTGCCTTTGGAGAGGATGGTCTCGCGGAATGCGCGTCCTACCTCGGGGTTGTTGATGCCCTCCTTCTTGAATCGCGTAAAGGCATCCGCGTCCAGCACCTCGGCCCACTTGTAGCTGTAGTATCCGGCCGCGTACCCCACGGGGTGAGCGAAGATGTGGCCAAAGCCCGCGAGCATCGCGTAGTCCGGCGGCAGCTTGCTCGGCGAGTACGCCTCGAGGATCGCTCGACCATAGGCCATCACGTCGCCATCCCGCTCCGGTTCGTAGTCCCGATGAAGTGCCAGATCGACCGACGCTAGCCCCAACTGCCGCATCTGCGCGTTGGCCGCGCGATACGTTCGGGCGCGCAGCATCTTTTCGTATAGCTCCTGAGGAATGGGGTCGCCCGTCTCGAAGTGTGCCGCGAACAAGTCGAGGCCAGTGCGCTCCCAACACCAGTTCTCCATGATCTGTGAAGGCAGCTCGACGAAGTCCCATGCGACGTTCGTCCCTGCAAGACTCCGAACGCTGACGCGGCTGAAACAGTGATGGAGCAGATGCCCGAATTCGTGAAACAAGGTTTCAACCTCGCGATGCGTCAACAGTGCAGGCTTCCGTCCGACCGGCGGGTTCACGTTCGCACAAAACAAGCCCAAATTCGGCTGAGGGTGATCTTCACGATAGGCCGTGCTGAGCAACGCATTCATCCACGCGCCGCCTCGTTTGTTCTCGCGCGGGAACAGGTCGACGTAGAACGCTGCGATCATCGCGCCGTAGGAGTCCTGAATGGCATACGACTTGACCGCCCGGTCCCAGACGGCTGCCTTCCAATCGACGATCCGGACTTCGTAGAGCGCCTCTGCCGTTGCAAAGAGACCGGCGAGCACTCTGTCCAGCGGGAAGTAAGGGCGGAGCTCTTCCTCGTCGAAGTCGTACTTCTCCTGCCTCTGCTTCTCGGCGTAATACGCTACGTCCCAGGGTTGTAGCTCGGGCGCCGAGGCGCCTTCAATCTGTCGTCTGTAAGCCTGCAGCTCTTGATTCTCGCGTTCGAAGGCGGCCTGGGTTCTCGCGCGCAGATCGTCGATGAAGGCCTTGGCTTTTTCCCCGCTACCGGCCATTCGGTCTTCGGTCACCAGATCCGAAAAGTCGCGATAGCCGAGCAGCTTCGCCTTGGCCGACCGGAGCTCCAAGATGCGCGCAACGATTCGCCGGTTGTCGCGAGCCCCGGATGCGGCCCGGGTATTGTACGCCCGCCAAACCTGCTCGCGGATGGTGGCGTCGTCCAAGTAGGTCAGTAACGGGGTCATACTCGGCGCTTGCAGGGTAAACCGCCAGCCTTGGGCGCCCTTGGCGCTCGCGCTTTCGGCTGCGGCCTCGCGTGCGCTCTGCGGCAAACCCGCGAGCTTGCTCTCGTCGGCGATCAGCAGCTCGAAGGCGTTGGTCTCGTCCAACAGGTTCTGTGAGTACTCCGTCGTCAGTTTCGCGAGCTCGACTTCCATCGCTTGCAGCTTTGCTTTGTCCTCGGCGCCGAGCGCCGCGCCCTGTCGCCGGAAATCGTCCAGTGTCTTCTTCAAGAACCGCGCCTCGGTCGACGGCAGCGTTGCCGCTTCGCGCGTCTCGGACAATGACTGGGTCGCCCGATAGAGGCCTTCGTTCATCGCGAGCTCTGACCAAAATGCGCTCACCTTTGGCCGCGTCGCATTGTAAGCGGCGCGAAGCGCATCGGTCGTCGCGACGCTTTCCAGATGATCGATCACCGTCATCGCTCGTTCGAGCGGCTCGGTCGCTTCCTCGAGCGCGCCGAGTGTGTTGGCGTAGGTATGCGGCCCGGGGTCGTCTACGATCGCGTCGATCTCGGCTTGCGCGCGGGCCAGCAACGCCTCCACGGCGGGCTCGACGTGTGCGGCAGTGATCTTTTCGAAAGGGATCTCGAAGCCGAGCTCGATCAAGGGGTTAGCCATCGCACAAGCCTAGCAGCGGGACCGCGTTTGCGCGGCTCCCTACCAAATGGTAGAGCGCTGGGTCGGGCGGCAGGCACCCCACCGCACCGGCGAGTCGGGAGAATCAGTTATGGCGGTACCTGCGCGTTACATCCTCCACCAGGGGCCGATGCTCGGCGCGCTCGCCCGCGCCGCCCTCGTCGTGGCGAAGAGCGCCTCGGGTAAGCCCAACAAGGCGCCGACTCAGGTCCCCGGCCCTATCATTTCCGGGACGGTTTCCCCGCGGCCGGCTGATCTGGTTCGTGACTACATCCGCCACGTCGGCGGGGATCCCGCCTGGTACCGGGGCCAGGTCCCCGCGCACTTGTTTCCGCAGTGGGTCTTTCCGCTTCAGGCGCGGGGCATCGAGGGCCTCCAGTACCCGATCCAGCGCGTTCTCAACGGGGGCAGCCGGCTTCAGATGAACGCGCCCCTGCCGCTTGGCGAGCCCTATGAGCTCACGGTCCAGCTCCTCGACATCGATGACAACGGACGTCGCGCGGTGATTCATCAACGCGCGGTCACTTCCACTTCGAACCATCCGGAGGCGGTCGTGGCGGACGTGTACGGAATCGTCCCGCTCGGCGGCGGCGACAAGTCCGTTAAGCGGAAGGACGACCGGCCCCGCGTGCCGGTGATGGCGAAGGAACTGGCTCGCTGGAATCTGGGAACGCACGTGGGTCGGGAGTTCGCGATTCTCACGGGGGACTTCAATCCGATCCACTGGATTGCGCCTGCCGCGCGCGCCAACGGTTTCCGAAACGTGATCAATCATGGCTTCTCCACCATGGCGCGCGCCATCGAGGGTTTGAACCGTTCTCTGTTCTCCGGTGACGTGAGCCGGCTCGAAGCCATCGACGTCAAGTTCACCAAGCCGCTTGTCCTTCCCGCCAAGGTCGGTCTCTACATCGAGGACGACAGCGTGTTTGTCGGGGATGCACCGGGCGGCCCGGCGTATCTGGTTGGAACCTTTACAGTGAGGAGCTGAGCACCCATGACCGATCTTCTGCTCGAGAACGACAATGCCCGGAAATTGATCAAGACCCTCGGCTTGCCGATTCCAGTGCCAGAGAAGCTGGCCCGCGCTAAGGGGCCTTACGAGGAACGTCCGCTCGACGACAAGGTCGTGCTCGTCTGCGGTACCGGTGACCTGCAGGGCGTCCTCGCGCAAATTCTCACGAAGGCGGGCGCCAACCCCTGGGTTGTCGGCGCATCGGACGCGGTGCTCGAGCCATTCATCGGCCCGGGCGAAGCCTGGGCGAGGACCCCGCGGCGGGTGGACCCGGGGGATGCACCCGAGGGGGATCGTGTCGACGCGATCGTCTTCGACGGCACCGGCTTGGAATCGCCCGACGATCTGCGCCAGCTCTACGACTACATGCATCCCTGGATTCGTCGCATCAACCGGTCGGGACGAGTGCTGGTGATCGGCCGCCCGGCGGCGGACGCCAAGCGGCCCGCCCGCGCGGCAACCC
>JBAVOF010000005.1:0-3370 GCA_049691835.1 Polyangiales bacterium | reverse complement strand
GTCAAGAACTGATACTGACGAAGCGCGTCCGAACGTCGCCCAATTCGCTCGAAGAGCTCCATGAGGTGTCGGTGGGCCGGCTCGCAAGCAGGGTCCATGGTAATCCGTCGATTCAGCACGGTGACGGCGTCTTCGGGGCGCCCTCGATCGGCGAGTGTGGACGCCAATCGTTCGATGGCATCGCACGCCGTCCGGCGGAACTGCTGCTGTGCGTTTAGAAGCCACTCGTCGTACAGCGCCTCGCGTAGTACGAGACCGTCGAGAAGGTCGTCGCGGTAGAGCGTCATGCAGCGCTCTAGATCCGCCACCTCTTCGCTTCGCGAAAGGCTCGCGAACTCATACGCGTCGACCGAACAGAGGCTCATGTCGAGCGCCAAAGACTCACCTGTGGATTGGATCAGAGGCCCACACGTGCGACGGATTTTCGAGAGGGCCTGCCGAAGATTGTGCCTCGCTCGCTCGTCCCCCGTTTCGCTCCAAAGGAGTGATGCGAGCTGCTCGCGACTGTGGGGTCTGCGGTTCTCGACCGCCAAATAACCAAGTAACCCCTGAAGTTTCTTGCCGATGACTTTGACTGCGGTGCCGTCAGACCATTCGGCTTCGAACGGCCCAAGCACGTTGAGGCGAATCGTCGTGGCCATCGTGGACGCATTATAGACGAAGAATAGACGCCTCAAAGGCCTTGCTCTGACGCCCGATAAACGGCGGTCACCCAGGATGGTGTTGTCCCCGATGGGACTCAACACGAAAGGACACCGTCATGACCATCGAACCGCAATCAGAGACCCCGCGCGCCGCCGTGCTCCCCAGCAATCTTCGAGATGCCCGCGCCTGGGGCGCCGGTGGCGAGAAGTATGATCAAGTGAGTCGCGGGATCGCAGACGCGATCGAGCACGCCGTCGACGCGCTGGACCCGCAGCCCGGCGAGCGCATCTTGGACGTCGCGACGGGCACCGGCTGGGCAGCGCGCCGGATTGCGTCGCGTGGCGCCATCGTCACCGGCTTGGACCTGGGGGCCGAGGTGATCGAGGCAGCCAAGTCGCTTAGCTCCGGAATCGATTTTCTGGTGGGGGACGCAGAGGCCCTGCCCTTCCCCGACGCGCACTTCGACGGACTCATCTCCACGTTTGGAGTGATGTTCGCGCGCGACCCCGAGGCGGTGGCCAGAGAGCTTGCCCGCGTCGTTCGGCCCGGTGGGCGCATCTCACTCGCCAACTGGGCGATCGGGGGAAGCGTGCACCAGATGTTTCAACTCATTCAGTCGTACAAGCCGACGGAGCTCGACCCCCCGCCCTCACCTTTCGAATGGGGCAGCTCGGCGCGTGTGAGCGAGCTCCTTGGCGCGCGGTTCAATCTGACGTTCGAGACTGGCACTTCGCTCTTCCAACCAAAAAGTGGAGAGGAGGCCTGGTCCACGTTCTCGACCGGATTCGGCCCCCTCGTGACCTTGCTCGGTATGCTCAGCCCGGAGAACGCGCGCGCGCTCAAGAGAGAGTTCATCTCGTTTCACGAAGCACACCGGATGGGCTCTGGGATCGTCATGCGCCGCCCCTACGTCGTCGTGAAAGCACTCCGAGTGAGCGAAAGCAAGAGGGCGTCGTGAACTCAGAGCTCATACCGCAGTCGACGAGCCCGGATCGGAGCGGCTTTGCCGTGTTCGCTCACGGCGATGCAGGGGTGGCGCATGTGATGGCGCACCACCTGCTCGATTCGAGGCGGTATGAGCTCGGCCATCGGCTTCTGGGTGCATGGCTCGAGCGGCATCAGGAGCAGGGAAGCTGCTGGACGCACCTTCATTGGCACATGGGGGTCTTCGAGATCGCTCTCGGGCGCTGGGACGATGCGCTGGGTCGATGCGAACGCTCGATCTTGCCGGTCGCTTCCAGCAGTTTCGATGCTCTCACCGACGGCCCCGCGATGCTCTGGCGCCTCGCGATCGCAGCACCGCGCCAAGTGAACTTGAGTTGGGAGCCCGTGAGGCGGACGGCTGCGAGACGACTGAGGGTGCCCTCAGATCCGTACGTCGAGCTGCATTGTCTTCTTGCGCTGGCGGGGGCAGGCGATCTCGGCGCCCTCGATCGTTGGCTGAATGCGAGGCCCATGACGGAAGGTCCGCAAGCACGGCTCTTGACTCGGATGGGTCTCGGTCTTCGAGCGCTCGCGGCAGGCGACGATGAACGCGCCGCTGATGTGCTCGCAATCGCTGCTCCGAATGTATCGCTCCTCGGCGGCAGTCACGCGCAGAACCAACTCTTCAGCGCACTCGCGCACCTCAGCAGGACGCGAGCGGGAGCGTTGGCGCAGGCCGCCTGAACGAGCCTCCTTCTACAAACCGCTACCGGACACTCTGATTGCCGCACCTTGCGTCTAAGGTGCGTTGCACCGCTCGACCAGCAAGTCGGTGAGACTATCGTCGAAAAGCCCCTTCGGCGGTCACCTGCTCACCGTCGATTTGCACAACGAGTGACTTGGCCTGTTTCTTTTGCCAATAGCGGCCCGCAGGGCCGAAATGCCACAAACCAGCCAAGTCCTCACCCAAACCCAATACAGGAAGCTCCTCGCCGACCTTCGCTGCATCATCGGCGAAGGCAAGCAAGTGGCCGAACCTGCTTGCTACGAACGGCTCGGGCTCACCGACGGCCTCTCGGCTCAACGCCTCCGCAGCGCAATGCAGCGCAATTCAAGGCAGCCGTCATGAGAGCGCCCAACGGCAAAGACCCGGCAAGCGGCTCGTCCACCGCTACGTCGCCCATGTGCTTTGCGCGTTCAACAACCGGGGAATCGAGCCCACCTTCTTGAAGGGGCGGTACCTGAATCAGGAGCTGGTGGATAAGGGGTTTGTGAAGGTGGTTTGAGTGGCGCGTGTCCGCGGAAGCGCGGGAAGCTCAGGACTCCTCGACCGGATCCCCGGCCTGCGCCGCGAGCAGCGCAAGGAGGAGCTCATACTCCTGCTTGCACTCGGGACAGAACTCGATGTGCGCCTCGATGCGCTTCAAAGCGGTGGAAATCGTACTTCCGAGTAACCGCGCATCAGCGAACTCCGCCATGCCCGCGAGGCACTCATCGCACGTAATCTCGTCGTCCCGCGTGTCAGCGACGATGACGAGCAGTCTGGAAAGCTGGTCCTTGGAAAGCGGCATAGTCGTTCGAGTTCTCCCTGGTGCCGCTACGAGAAAGCCGCACGAATCGTCTCAGAATCGAAGCCCTGCGCTTCGAGTCCGCTCTTTAGTTTTCGGCGCGCATCGTGCACCAGCTTGTAGACGGCGTTTCGATTCGTTCCCATCCGCCGGCCAACCTCCTCCTGCGGCATGCCGGACATCTCGGCAACGATCGCGGTCCGCTGGCGCTCGGTGAGGGACTCCTCGATGAG
>JBAVOF010000004.1:0-14236 GCA_049691835.1 Polyangiales bacterium | reverse complement strand
GTCCGAGGTGGTTTGAAGGGGCTCGTCGCTAGGGTCCATCGCTGCGAGGACTACCATTTCTCGCCCCCCGCGGAGAAGAAACTTCTCCGCTGAAATCTGATCGATGAGCGCTGGACTGACTAAGATTCAGTGATAGCTTCAGCGCCATGATTATACGGTTGTTGCTTAGTTGCACTTTGATTCTTAGTTTGATTGCCGCTGGCTGTGGAAGCGATAGCTCTGCAACCGCAGGCACTGGCGGTATGGGTGGCGTCGGCGGAACGGGCGGCGCCGGCGGAACGGGCGGCGTCGGCGGCACGGGTGGGACAGGCTTCGAGCCCCCCGCGTTCGGCACTTGGGTTAAATATGAGCCCGAGGGCGCCGTCTGCAGCGACGGCAGCCAGTATGCGTTCTACGTGGAGTTCTCGGAGACCTCCGATAACGTCATCATCTACTTCATGGGCGGCGGTGGTTGCTGGGACTACGAGAGCTGCGTTGGTGGCGGGGCGCGCGGCGCGGCCAACCCGAACGGGCTGCCGGACGACTACGCCAACGTGTACACGACGATCAGCGGGTTGCCGATCCCCGTCAGCGCCGTGTATCCGCTTCTCAACGACGATCCCGCGGTTAGCCCAATGGCCGACTGGAATAAGGTGTTCGTGCCCTATTGCACCGGCGATGTGTATTCGGGTTCGGTGACCAACACCTATGAAGACCCGGATGGCATCGAGCCCGACACCGTCTTCCATCACGTCGGGCACGACAACGTAATGGCGATGACGGAGATGCTGAATGAGATGTTTGCCACCGTTCCGAAGCTCTTCGTCGGTGGCTGCAGTGCTGGTGGCGCAGGCGCGATCATCAACTACTACTTCCTTCGCACGGGAATCGAGGGGGTCGAGCGCGGGTACCTTCTCGACGATTCTGGGCCGATCTATCCCAACCAGGCCCCGACATCGCGCTCGCTTCCGCTCCACAACGAGGTGAGGACGGTTTGGAATGCCGACAGCCTCATCGACGAGGCTCCACAGTCCGAACGCATCAAGATGGATTTCGGTGAGCTGAATCTGGTGCTGGCGGAGGAATTCCCCAATGACCGGCTGGCGAGCACCTTCTTCCGGCTCGACTACAATTTCTCGCTCTATTCCTACGAGCGGTTCTGGACCCTCGACGAAGGTGATCTGGTTACCTACTCGGGCGATGGTCTCGGCCTAGACGAGCATCTGTCCGCCCACCGCACTGCCATCTACACGTTGTGGTGGGACGACGTCGATCTCTTGCGAACCCAGTACGATACGGGCGGTAGCGACAACCTCGGCTACTACATCCCGTTCTGGCGCAACACCAACAGCAGCCATTGCGTGTCGATTCCAGGCCTCGAGGATGTCGACGATCCGATCAATCTCTTTCTCACGAACTTCCCAGCCTTGGCGTGGGCGGGAAGCGAGATCGAGGCAGATGGCTTGGACCTCCGCGACTACGTCGATCACCTGCTTAGCGACGAGCCACTGGAGAGCTACTTCGAGGAAGACGGCGAAGGCCCGTACGTCCCCTGCACTCCCCCCGCGGACCCGGTAGCCTGCGAAGCCGCAGTCAATCCGCCGCCAATGATGCCGTAGGTAGACGGGGACCTCGGTCCCCGGCCTAGTTCCAACGAAACCCTTCCATCGTCTGCTTGGCGCTATAGCGCGGCTCGAAACCGGTCGCTTCGACGAACGCCGTGTTGTCGATGACGATGGGGTACTTCACGTGTGCCACTGCGTCGTCGGGAAGGTACGGGAACCCGAACCGACCGAGAACGGACGGGTATAGCGGCTCCGGTATGGGAATCGCGCGCTTCCCGGTGGCCGCGCACACGGTAGACAGCGGAACCGGGGCGGGCCCAGCAACGTTGAAGACCCCGCGCAGTTGTTTCTCCACGGCGAGCGTGATGGCCTCCTCGGCGTCCCATTCGTGCATCAGGTGGTAAAGCGGGTCGAAACCAAGCACGAGTGGAACGCGGCTCTTCGAGAGGAAGCCCGCAAGGGTGCCGCCGCGGCTCGGACCCAAGAAGTAGCAGAGCCGCAGGACGGCAGTGTTGAGCTCGGGCCATCGCCAAAGCGCGCTGCCAGCATAAAGGTCCGCCGCGACGAGGTCGGCGAGCTCTTTGAAGGCTGCTCCAGCGAGTGGAGGCTCGTCCTCGGTATGGTAAAGTGGCGAATCGGGCGTCGCCCCATAAACGGTGTGGCGCCCGACGAACACCGCCTGCTTAACCCCGTACTCGTGGCAGTACTCGAATAGCTTGCGGGTGCCACCCAGGTTGATGCGGTAACGCTCTTCGGTGTCGGTGTTGAAGTGCGTGACCGTCGCCATGTGGATTAGGGCGTCGGGTCGGGAGATCCGGAACACGTCCTCCGCCGGCCGCTTTCGGATGTCAGCCTGATGCATCTCGACGCCTTCGGGCACGTCGGGCCATGGGCGCCGATCGATGCCGATGACTTGGTATCCCCGACGAGCGAGCCGGTACGCGACCCCGCGCGCCAAGGTGCCGCTGATTCCGGTGATCAAGATCTTCATGACCTCTGCTCCTTCTGCGGGTCCGGCATGCGCTCAAACATGAACGATCGCGGACGTGCATCGAGGCCAACGCTGATGAGTCGTTCCATCGCGTGCCGGACCTCATCGATGTATTGCTGGATCACGTGGTCCGGCTCGGATCCATCCCCGTCAAAGCGCATGGGCGCCCCGTAGTACACCTGACAAGCAACCGGCAGCGGAAAGAAAATGAGCTGCGGAGCGACAGGAACAAACGGCCCGTCGACCAACTTGGCAAGCCATTTGATGTGGAAGAGTTGCGGAAACGACTCCTCCCCTCCGATGAATGAGCAGGGGAGGATCGGTGCGTTCGTCTTGAGGGCGAGCCGCATGAATCCCGTTCCGAAACGAACCAGCTTGTAGCGATCTTTGTAGAGCTTGCCCGCGCCCCGTGCGCCCTCCGGAAACACGACCACCAATCGCTCATCGTTCAGGAGCTGCTCTCCGTGCTCGGGAAGACCCGTGAGATGACCGACTTTCCTCAGCGCAGGACCCGCGAAAGGTGATCGCGTCAAGAAGTAGTCGGCCATGCCTTGACCCAGACGGGGCGCTTCGTCGTTCAGAAGTAGTGACGTGAAGATCATCGCTGCATCGGTGCCGATTCCACCGGAGTGGTTGGCGATGACGAGAGCTCTCCCGGATGCGGGAATGTTCTCCAGGCCGAACGCCGTCACCTTGAGGTATTTGCGATACAGGTACGCCATCGGCGAGTACGCGCGCACGAGTGCTTTTTTCGAGAGCCCGAATCGATCGAACCCATACTCATCGAATGCGATCGGGAGGCGGTCTACGTTTCGCCTGACTTGCGGATCATCGAACAATGACATGGTGCAGGCCTGTGGGGTTGCTCAACGCTCAGTCAAATAACTCAGCTTGCCCACCAAAGCGAGCCATATAGTCACTCATTCGCAGCTTCCGCATGGTGTTCGCCGAGCTCATGTAGCGGATCTTGCCGAAGATTGGGCGCTCTGGGCCCCAGGCGCGATCGTACCGGCCCAGCACCCAGAAGATCCCCGAGTAGCTGTTGGGGTCCCTGCCATCGACTGCATACTTGTTGTTCAGCTCGATCATCGCGCGGAGGGCTTCGCGGGCGTTCGGAGTCCATTCCAAGATGCGCTTTCCCCAGAGCATGCGCAGATAATTCTGGAGGCGTCCCGTCTGCCTGAGCTCGGTTTGAGCTGCGTTCCAGACTGCGTCATGCGTTGCCGATAGTTCGAGTTGCTCCAAGCTGTACAGTTGCTTTCGTGGGTCGGCTTCGTGGAGCTCCAGCGACTCGCGCGCCCAAGCGGGGAGAGACTCGTACTTATCGTACCGCGGGTCGTGCGAGCTCATGTTGAAGCCGACTTCGCGCCAGGTGACCAATTCGTCTAGAAAGGCTTCGGCATTGGTGCTCATTCCCCACCAGCCTTCTCGCGCGCCGTCGACTTTTTCGGCGACGTGATCGATCGACCAGCCTTCATTCTTTGCGAGCTCGTCGAACACCTGGTGTACGGAGACGTGACCAAAGTGCAACCATGGCGAGAGACCGCTGGCCGCCGCTTCGTCCGGGTGGCTGCGGTCTTCGGCATAGCGGGATAAGGCACCGTCGAGGAAATCGAACATGCATTGCTCACCGGCCACGAAGCCGCCTTCGAAGTCGACAGGCGCAACGCTATGGTCGATCGGTAACGAGGCCAGGGTCTCTCCGGCCAGGGTCTCGATGCTCGCCTCCGGCCAGTGCTTTGCGACCCGGGCCCGGAGGTTGCGTTCAAAGGCTTCGGGCACCGCCCCCAGGTCCACGAGTGGATCTTCGGCAGGGAGCGCTTCCAAGTGTACGGGGAGCACCCTGTGCAGGAAGCGCCGGAAATCAAAGGCCCGACTGAAGACCTTCTCGCTGGCTCGAAGTGGAAGTAAGCCGTTGCTATCCACGAGCTCCAACGGTGAGCCGATCTTGGCCGCTGCCGCCCGCTGCATGCGCGGAATGAAGAAGCTCGGATAGTCGTCGCTCACGACGAGGCATGCCTCGGCCGCCAACGTCGCAAGGAGGCCGCGACCCACACCGTGCGCCGGCTCTACGTACGGGAAGTACACGACGTTTCGCTGCGCGAGGTGAGCGCGATTGACGCGCATGCCATCCAGGACAAACCGGTGCAGTCTATCGCTGGCCCAGGGATAACCCGCACGGAGCGCCTCCAGGATGACGAGTGGCTTGCCGAGCTCGTGGGCACGCCGCGCGGCGTGCTGGAGCGCGAAATTCCAGCGCGGCCTTCGAAACGCGACCATCCAATAGAGGACGTATCCTCCGTCGACCGGCGCGGCATCGTTGAGACGGCGAACCCGAATCCCGGGAATCTCTTTCACCGAGATCCCGCCCTCCGTCCGGCGCGTGCTGCAGGCCTTACTTCTTCGGCTTCCACAGCGGACGCTTGAAGCACCAGAGTGTAGACCCCTGGCTGCTTGCGGCAGACGTCACCAGCTCCCAGCCTTGCTCACCCATCCTGTTGGACTGCTCGGTAACCTGCGCAACACCGGTAGCCTCGAAGCATTGGTACTGCCACTGGTTCTTCGGGGCTGGCTCCGCTGACACCCGGTTGGCCTTCGTGATGAACGCGCCCGCGACGAACGCTCCCACTAGAAATACGGCGACGATGATGGCTCTCATGTTGATACCTCCTTGAACGCGAACTTATAGCATGGGCTTGCTAGCCCAGGATATCCGTCACCCGGTGCAAGTCGTCCGGGTCGGAGGTCGTCGGCACCAGCAGGACATCGTCAGCGCCCGCGTCCTTTGCCTGCTGAATGGCATTCTTGAGCGCTTGGGGCGTCGTCGCGATGCAGATGGTCTTCACGCTGTCCCGCGCGATCGGGGCCATGAAGTTCAAATAGCGGTCGAGATAGCCGTCCAGCTGCGCACGGGCATTTGGGCCGAGCGCATACCAAAATCCAGTACCGAGCCAAGGCTGCTCGCGTCCGCGATCTTTCCAAGCGCGTCGGGCGGCATCGAACTGCAGCTCCATTTCGGCGGCGGACGGACCAAAGCTAAACCCACACAAGCCATCGGCCCACTTCGATGCGGCCCGAATGGACTCGACCATCAACGAGCCTGCGAGCAGCTTCGGCCCGCCCTCCTGAACGGGAGCAGGGCCTACGGGAAGAGCCCCCTCGACGACCGGTTCGCCGCGCCAGACGCGCCGCATGGTCTCGACGCTTTGGGCGAGCCGTGTCAGACGCTTGCCGAGTGGTGCGTCGACGGACTGGTAGTCCTGCTCCCGTCCGCCGACCCCGAGCCCTGCAACCAGGCGGCCACCCGACAGGACGTCGATGGTCGCTAGCTGCTTGGCGAGCATGACCGGGTGGTGGAGCATTGGGACGTAGACCCCGCTGATGATTTTGACCCGCTCTGTCAGCGCGGCGGCGGCCGCCAGTGCCGCCGTCATGTCCGGATTGTAGAAAGAGATGCGTTCGCCCGCCGCGATGCTGGCAAAAGGGCCCGCGTCGATTCGCTCGCACCAGCGCAAAAAAGTGTCTCTGTCGAGGCCCGGTGCCATGACCGGAAGGTTCATCCCGATTTCCATGCGTTCCTTTCCCTGGCCGGCGAGGGCCCTTTGCATCTCCTGACGATGGCGTCTAGGACTGGGGGCACCATGCGCAATCCCAAGGACTTCTTCAAACCCATGGCCATCGGCGCGCCGGAGCCCCCGCGGGAGGTTCCGTTCCGCCCCTCACGGATGATCCACTTCTTCGACCCCAGCAATCCGAAGATGGCGGCGAAGGTCCCGAGCATCGCAGCAAACTGTGACGTGCTTCTCGGCAATCTCGAGGACGCCATTCAAGCCGATAACAAGGTGCAAGCGCGCGAGGGCTTCGTCAAGATTGCCAAAGAGAACGACTTCGGCGACTGCCAGCTCTGGACTCGCGTCAACAGCCTCGACAGCCCCTGGTTCCTCGACGACATGTTGCGAATCGTGCAGGAGGCTGGCGACAAGGTCGACGTGATCATGGTGCCCAAGGTCGAAGGGCCGTGGGACATTCACTATGTCGATCGTCTGCTGGCGCAGCTCGAAGCGCGCGCCGGGGTGAGGAAGCCGATTCTCGTTCATGCGATTCTGGAGACCGCGCTCGGCGTCGCCAACGTGGAGGAGATCGCTGGGGCAAGCCCGCGCATGCAGGGCCTGAGCCTAGGTCCGGCGGACCTCGCCGCATCGCGACGCATGAAGACGACGCGTGTGGGCGGTGGGCATCCCGGTTACCTAGTCCGACAGGATCCCGACGCCGACAACCCCGACGCACCCCGGGCCACAGCGCAGCAAGATCTTTGGCACTACACGATCGCGCGGATGGTCGACGCCTGTGTCGCCAACGGTATCTATGCTTACTACGGGCCGTTCGGAGACATCCGCGACACCGTCGCGTGCGAAGATCAGTTCCGGAACGCGTTTCTGCTCGGCTGCGTCGGCGCCTGGTCGCTTCACCCGGTGCAAATCGACATCGCAAAAAAGGTCTTCAGCCCTCCGGTCGACGAAGTGCTCTGGGCCAAGAAGGTGATCGAAGAAATGGGTGACGGCACAGGGGCTGTGATGATCGACGGCAAAATGCAGGACGACGCGACCGTGAAACAGTGCAAGGTCATGGTGGAGCTCGCCCGCATGCTCGCTGAGCGGGACGCCGATCTGAAGGCGGCCTACCAGTTCTGAAAGGTGTGACGATGAGCACGAACGATCGTCCGCGACGAAGCGTCTTGTACATGCCGGGTGCCAACGCCAGGGCCCTCGAAAAGAGTCGTACGCTCCCGGCAGATGCCTTGATTTTCGATCTCGAGGATGCAGTCGCGCCCGACGCGAAGCTGACGGCACGCGAACAAGTCATCCGAGCAGTAGAGGCGGGCGGCTACGCGAAACGCGAGATTTTCATTCGCACCAATGGCGTGAACACGCCTTGGGGGTATGACGACTTGGCGGCTGTAGCCAAGGTTGGCCCGGACGCGGTCCTGTTGCCGAAAGTCGAGAGCGCGGAAACCGTGCGGCAGGCCGAAGCCGTCTTGGCGACTCACGGCGCCCCGCTTCGGATGGCGATTTGGTGCATGATGGAGACCCCCCGGGCGATGTTGCACGCAGAGGAAATCGCGGACGCGAGCCCGCGCCTGGGCGGCCTGGTGATGGGCACCTCGGATCTCGCCAAAGACCTTCAGGCGCAGCACACCGCGATGAGGCTGCCACTCATCACCGCTTTGGGAATGTGCATTCTCGCCGCGCGCGCGGCGCGTATCGCGATCCTCGACGGAGTGTATCTCGACTTGAATGATCACGAAGGGTTCGTCGATTCTTGTCGGCAGGGAGCCGAGCTCGGCTTCGATGGGAAAACCTTGATCCATCCCAAGCAACTCGCGGCAGCAAACGAGATCTTCGCGCCCTCCGACGACGAGGTCAGGCTTTCGCGACAGATCATCGAGGCCTATGCCGAGGCGGAAGCCCAGGGCAAGGGCGTCGTGGTCGTAGACGGCAAGCTCATCGAGAAGTTGCATGTCGACCACGCCAAGCGTGTCGTCGCGCTCGCCGAAGCCATCGTGTCGTAGACGCCGGCTACCAGAAGCGCTAACCTCCCCGTTCCAATATGCGCTTTTACGAATTCGAAGCGAAGCAACTCCTCAAGAAGCACCGGGTTCCGCTGATTCAAGGTGAGCTTGCAAAGACGGCTGCTGAGGCACGAAAGCTCGCCTCGAATCTCGGCGGCCCCGTCATCTTGAAGGCCCAGGTCATCGCTCCTGGCCTCAGTAACGAGTCGGTGAGACGGGCAGCCGATCCCGCCGGAGCCGAAGCCGCCGCAACCGAGCTGCTCGGGCTCGACGATGGTGGTCGCAAGCCAAACGGCATTCTGGTCGAGGCCCGCCCTGCGGGCCAAGCGGTGTATAGCCTGAGCTTCACCTATGACGGCACGAGCAAGCGTCCCGTGATCGCGGCTAGCACCATGGCAGGCAAGATCGACGACCTCGGCGACACACATCCCGAACGCATCGTCCGTCGACACTTCTCCGCGCTCTACCCGTTCTCCGACTACATCGCCAAAGAGCTCGCCAAGTCTCTCGCACTGAAGGGGGGTGACCTCAACAAGATGACGCGCATCGTCTCCGGGCTCGCGCGGCTGTTTCTCGAGTACGATTTGGCCGATCTCGACATCACGTCCTTGCTCAAGCTCGATGACGGGAGCTTCGTCGTCTGCGATGTCGAGGCAGACCTCGAGATCGAAGCGCGTCATCGGCAAAGGCCGATGCTAGACGAACTGGGATTCGCAAAGGATGACTTGCGGCAAGTGCGTGAGCCTACTGAGTTCGAGCTCGAGGGTGCACGGATCGACGCAGAAGACCCCAGAGGCATAATCAGCCCCATTGCAGAATTCGATGGGAACATCGGCCTCGTGATTGGCGCCGGTGGGGGCTCGCTGACCTTGACAGACGCAGTCCGAAAGCACGGCGGCCGACCGGCCAACTACGCCGCGATCGGTGGTAATCCCAGTGTCGACAAGGCTCGCAGGCTCACCAAGCTCGTGTTGTCCAAGCCCGGTGTCGACAAGATAGCCGTGATGTCCAATGTGGTTTCCAACACGCGCGCTGACCTCGTTGCTCGCGGTGTCATCAAGGGGATCATCGAGTTGGGGTTCGAGCCTGCCGACAAAATACTGATCTTTCGCGTCCCGGGAGCTTGGGAATCCGATGCGGCCAAGATCCTCCAAAAGTATGGCGTCGAGTATTGCGATCGCACGGTTTCAATCAGTGAAGCGGCGAGACGAGCCGTCGAGAAAGTTGGCTAGGGGGATCATCAATGGCCGTCATCGTTCATGAGGATTTCCAGTTCATCGTGCAGGGCATCACCGGCCGGGAGGCGCTGAACTTCACACGCGAGTGCTTGCAATACGGGTCGAAGATCATCGGCGGCGTCACCCCTGGAAAGGGTGGTCGTGAAGTGTACGGGGTTCCCGTCTACGATACCGTTCGTGAGATTACCGAGAAGCAACGGGTCGATGGAACGGTCATCACGGTGCCTCTAGCCTTCGCGCCAGACGCCGCATATGAGGCGATCGATGCAGGCATCAAGGAGGTGATCATCATCACCGAAGGCATTCCCCGCAGGGATGCCTCCGCCGTCGTCGAGTACGCGGCGCTCCACGGCGCTCGAGTGATCGGACCAAATTGCCTCGGCATCATCGTGCCGGACGTGTGTCGCTTTGGAAGCCTTGGTGGGCCGGCGGTCGATTGTCGCAAAGCCTTCAAACCGGGCGTCGTGGGCGTGATGTCGCGCTCGGGCGGAATGACAACCGAGATCTGCAACGCATTAACCCTTTCGGGCCTGGGAGTGAGCACTGCGATTTCAATTGGTGGTGACCCGGTGATCGGGTCGACTTATGCGGACTTGATTCCCTTGTTCGAGGCCGATCCCGACACCAAGGCCGTGGTGGTTTATTCGGAGCCGGGTGGCACGGCCGAGGCAGAGCTGGCGCGATGGACCCAGGAGCACAATAGCCGTCTTCCCATCGTGGCCTTCGTTGCGGGTCGCTTCATGGATGAGATGCCCGGGATGAGCTTCGGTCATGCGGGGACGGTCGTGAACAAGAAGGTCGATTCGCCAGCCGACAAGATGCGCAGGATGAGAGAAGCAGGGATCTCCGTTGCGGAAGAGATCGGCGATATCCCCGGCCTCGTCCGAGCCCGCATCGGAAACTGAACGGCAGAGGAAGCATCATGGCAATGTTCATACGCGTAGATGTCGATAACAACGTCATCGAAAAGGCCCCTGGGCTGGCCGACAAGCTCGTCGAAGTGTGTCCCGTCAACATCTTCGAGCTCGGCTCCCGGGCGAACACCGTCGCGGTCGTCGAGGACAACCTCGACGAGTGCACCTTGTGCGACCTCTGCACGCAAGCTTCGCCTAAAGGCATTAGAGTGGTGAAACTGTACGAATAATCGACGAGCCTCACCCGTGAGACCGGGCGTCCTCGGGTGGTAGAAGCTCGGTTTTGCGTTATAGCGGCAGCCGCATTCGTATTTCCTACTGCACGGTGACCTCGTCGAAGCCGTTTCTGCACGAATTTTGACGCTCGGCCGCCTGTGGGCTTGCACAAACGTGCTTTCGCGGTAACGGGCGGGTGGCAAATCGACCGAATTGGACGAACAAGAGAATGAAAGACCTCAGCAAATACCGGAACATCGGCATCTTCGCGCACGTGGACGCGGGCAAGACGACCACCACCGAGCGGATCCTGAAGCTCACTGGCAAGATCCACAAAATCGGCGAGGTCCACGATGGCGCGGCGACGACCGACTTCATGGAGCAGGAGCAGGAGCGGGGCATCACCATTCAGTCCGCTGCGACGACCTGCTTCTGGGACGGCCACCAACTCAATATCATCGACACGCCTGGGCACGTGGATTTCACCATCGAGGTCTATCGTTCGCTCAAGGTGCTCGACGGCGGGGTAGGTGTGTTCTGTGGCTCGGGCGGCGTCGAACCCCAGTCCGAAACCAATTGGCGATACGCAAATGACTCGAAGGTCGCTCGCCTCATTTTCGTCAACAAGCTCGATCGATTGGGCGCGGACTTCTACCGCGTCGTAGACCAAATCAAGTCGGTGCTCGGTGCTAAGCCTCTCGTCATGGTGCTTCCCATCGGTACGGAAGGTGACTTCGCCGGTGTGGTGGATCTGCTCACTCGCAAGGCCTACATCTGGGACGAGTCCGGACAACCCGAGAACTTCGAGGTCAAGGAAGTCCCCGAAGACATGAAGGAGCTCGTCGAGAAGTTTCGTTTCGAATTGATCGAGACTGCCGTCGAGCAAGACGACGTCGCAATGGAGCAATATCTCGAGGGCAACGAACCGGATCTCGAGACGATTAAGAACTGCGTCCGCAAGGGCACCCGTGATCTCGTCTTTTTCCCGACGTACTGTGGGTCCGCCTTCAAGAACAAGGGCATCCAGCAGGTGCTCGATGGGGTTGTCGACTATCTGCCTGATCCGACGCAAGTTCCACCGCAACCGGAAATCGACCTCGAAGGCAACGAGACCGGGCAGTTTGCGATCGTGGATCCCAGCAAGCCCGTTCGCGCGCTGGCGTTCAAGATCATGGAGGATCGTTTCGGCGCGCTCACCTTCACTCGCGTCTACTCCGGCACCATCAACAAAGGTGATACTCTGGTCAACACGTTCACCGGCAAGAGCGAACGCATCGGTCGCATGGTCGAGATGCACGCCGATGATCGAACGATGGTCGACTCGGCGCAGGCCGGTGACATCGTAGCTCTGGTTGGTCTCAAGGACGTTCGCACGGGTCACACCCTGGCCGACCCCAAGATGCCAGCGACCCTCGAACCGATGGTCTTTCCTGACCCCGTCATCTCAATTGCCGTGAGCACCAAAGACAAGGCCAACAGCGAGAAGCTCGGCATCGCGCTCGGCAAGATGGTGGCCGAGGACCCGTCTTTTCACGTCGAGGTGGATCAGGAGTCCGGCGAAACCATTCTCAAGGGGATGGGCGAGCTCCATCTCGACATCAAGGTCGACATTCTTCGCCGCAGTCATGGGGTAGCCGTGGATGTTGGAGCCCCTCAAGTCGCATACCGCGAGACTGTGACGCAGGCGATCCAGGATCAGTACATCCACAAGAAGCAGACGGGTGGCTCTGGCCAGTTCGCCAAAATCGAGTACTCGATCGAGCCCGCGGAACCCGGCGAAGGGTACGTCTTCGAGTCCAAGATCATCGGCGGCAAGATTCCGAAGGAATTCATTCCCGCAGTCGAGAAGGGCTTCAAGGTGATGATGGCAGAGGGGCCGCTCTGCGGATACCCGCTGCTCGACGTCAAGGTCTCGCTGAGCGATGGTGCGTTCCACGCGGTCGACTCGTCGCAAATGGCGTTCGAGATTGCCGCCAAGGCCGCGTTCCGTCAGAGCATGCCCAAGGCCGGCCCGCAGCTCCTCGAGCCGATCATGAAGGTCGACGTCTTCGTGCCGGATGCCAACGTGGGCGACGTCATCGGCGACCTGAACCGGCGCCGCGGCATCGTGAGCTCACAGGAGAAGGGTCACACCAACGTTCGCATCAGGGCGGATGTTCCGCTCAGCGAGATGTTTGGCTACATCGGGGATCTCCGCTCCGCCACGTCGGGTCGTGGCCAGTTCTCGATGGAGTTCAAGAATTATGCGCCTGTACCGAGGAACATCCTCGAGAAAGTCCAGGCCGAAGTGGCAGAGCGTAAGGCGGCCAAGAAAAAGTAGCTCGAGCAGCCGAGGGCTTCATGCCCCCATAGGGCCTGTTCAACGGGACTCCCGCGCCCTATCTACGTTCGACGATGGGCGGGCGGTTCTTCAATCTGGACGGAACCTCGGACGTTGCCGATCTCGCGGCCGTCCTCAGATGGCAGCTCGGCCTCCATGACGAAAAACGGCCTCGCACTCCGTCCACGGGCGTTGCAGTCCCGGTGATCTCGAACGACGGCCAGGCCTTGAGACGAGCGTCCAAGGACGCCCTGACTTGGATTGGGCACGCCACGTTCCTCATTCAGCTCGGAGGGAAGAGCGCGCTCATCGATCCAGTGATGTCGCGCAGACTGAGCTCGGTCATTTTGCGAAACGTGGCCCCAGGGCTCGATTGGCCCGCGCTCCCGAAAATCGATGTCGTTCTCGTCACCCACAACCATCGCGACCACATGGATGCGCCAACGCTCAAACGGCTCGGCAATGATCCGGTCTACGTGGTGCCGCGCGGCCTCGGCACATGGTTCGAGCGCGCCGGCTTGCGCCGCGTCGTAGAAATGGACTGGTGGCAGCAAGAAGAAATCGAAGGCCTTCACATCACATTCGTTCCGTCCCAGCACTGGAGCCGCCGCGGCCTTACCGACGCAAATGAGAGTTGGTGGGGCGGCTTCATCGTGGAGCGCGGCGGACTGCGAGTGTATCACTCCGGAGATACCGCCTGGTTCGAAGGCTTCTCGCTCATCGGAGAGCGCTGCGGGCAGATCCATGCCTCCATGCTTCCGATCGGCGCCTACGCACCGAGATGGTTCATGCGTTCTCAGCACATGAACCCGGAGGACGCCGTTCGGGCGTTCTCGGCGCTGGGGGCATCGAGGTTCGTCGCAATGCACTGGGGCACATTCAAGCTCACCGACGAGCACTTGGCGGAGCCTCCCGAGCTATTGCGGGAGGCTTGGGAGCGCGCCGGGTTGCACGACCAACAACGTTCCATACCAGCCATCGGGGAGACCTTATGGCTCGATCCCTGAAACCGGTGTCAACGGGAGATCATGGGGCGTATCCTCCCGATGCTGGCACCACCACGTCCGGCGGTCTAGGGGTAGGCGTGAGATGGACGGGCCCGAAACATCGATTGACGAGCAGCTCAAGATTCCACGCCTCGATTCCTCGCGCGGCCGTACCATCGCCACCGCTGTCGCGTTTCTCGTAGTAGCGGCCGGAACCGCTGCGTACTTCCTGACGCGTGACTCGAACCGAATCCCATATCGGGTCGTGCCGGTTGCACGGACCACCGTCATCAAAGAGCTACAGGTGACGGGGCACCTCGAGCTCACCGATGAAGTCGAAGTCCCGGCCATGGTCGAGGGACAGCTGGTCGCCATCTTCGTTCGTCCCGGAGATAGCGTCGAGGAGGGGCATTTGCTCGCGCAGCTCGACAAGGGGTCCGCCCAAATCGCGTTTGACG
>JBAVOF010000003.1:0-7335 GCA_049691835.1 Polyangiales bacterium | reverse complement strand
CCGTTACACCAGCCAGGCCCGCGCGGTCGAGAACATGGTCTACGTGGTCTTGTCGGGAAACGTTGGGAACCTCCCGCAGGTCGACAACTTCCTGATCAACTACGGGGAAGCGATCATCTGCACCCCCAGCGATTTCGCGTTCCCTCCGGATGCGATCGCGGCCAAGGCGGACTTCAATACGGAGACCGTCGTCATCAGCGATCTGGACCTGGGCGCGCTCGAGCAGGTTCGCGAGCTCGGAAGCGTCCGTCCGCTGCGGGACCGTCGCCCCGACCTCTACCACCTTGCCCCGAGAGTCCCGGTCGAGGTCATCAGGACGAGTTGAGCGAAAGGGGTATCCAGCATGAGTCTCCACGGACTGGGTGAGCTGATGACGGTCTTGGGTCTCGCCGTTCTCCTTCTAGGAGAATGGAGAGAGCAAGGTATTCTGCGTGCACTCGGCAAGCCTCTGGCCTCGCTCGGTTTCATCGTCGCGGCGCTTGGGTTTGGAGCGCTCGACTCGCGGTACGGGCAAATCGTCCTCTTGGGACTGTTCCTTGGCGCCATCGGCGATGTCTGCCTCCTGGGCCAAGCGAAGAAGTACTTCATTGCCGGCCTGGTGTCTTTTTTGCTCGGTCACGTGGCGTACGTGACCGCCTTCGCGGGGCTTCCGGTCAGCCCCCCGCAAGCGTTCATGGCCGCGGTTGCCATGGTGACCATCATGGCGCTGATCGCCCGATGGGTCTTTCCGCACGCCCCGGACATGAGGGTCCCGATCGGGATCTACATGCTCGTCATCGCGGCGATGTGCGTCGTGGCGATCGGCGCGGGTGCGGCCGGCGCCCCATGGATGATTCCAGTGGGCGCCGTCATGTTCACGGCTTCCGACATCTCGGTCGTGCGGGACCGGTTCGTGGCGCCGGGGTTCGTCAATCGCCTTTGGGGCCTGCCGCTCTACTACGCGGCGCAGCTAGTCATCGCGTGGAGCATTCGAGCGCTGGCCTAGACGCCATGTTCAGTCTCGGCCTCGGTACCCCGTCAGCCTGAGGAGCGCGCGCGTCATCCATGGGAACACAAGGTAGCTCCAGTAGTATAGACGCATCATGAATGGGTAGACTGACTCGCGGCGCGGGCGGCGAATGACGCGCGCGATGATCTTGGCGCTGTCCTCTGGCGTGAGCGTGCGCACGGTCCTGGCGATCTTGGGGATTCGCTCTTCGGCCCCCGGATTGTGGTCGAAGTACTCACTGGAGACCTTACCCAAGACCAGATGACAACTGCGGACACCGGTCCAATACAGGTCATCACACAACGCCTGATGCATGCCTCGCATGGCCCATCGGGCCGCCGCGTAGCCAACCGAAGAAGGCCAGGTGAACAAGGCGACCGGCGAGCTGATGTGAATGATCACCCCGCTGTTGCGGTCAAGCATGTCCTGCATGAACGCGTGGGTGGTGTTGAATGCAGCAAAGTACGGCGCGCGCATCATCGACACTGCTTCGGCGGGGGTCGTGTGCTCCATTCGCTTCCACTGTCCGGCGCCAGCGCAGTTGACGATCACATCCGGCACTCCGTGCTCGCGACGTACGCGTTCCGCCATCGCCAAGACGGCGTCCCCATCGCTGGCGTCGCAAGGTTCCACAAAGGCCGCAATTCCGATCTCGGCGGCAAGCACCTCCAACGCGTCCCGACGTCGCCCAACCATCACGACCCGGAAACCATCGGTCGCTAGTAGACGCGCGGTCGCCGCACCTATGCCGCTCGATGCACCGGTGATGAGCGCAAGCCCGGGAGTTTCGGTCATGGGGTCTTGTATCGAGGGCGCTCGAAACAATCAATGCCGTTCCATGCTTGGGCTTCTACCGGCCACGCTAAGGTGCTAGTATCGCCGTTGTGTGCATGCGGAAGGCAGCCCAGGCTGCTAGGGGGGCGTCATGACGACAGCCGCTGAACTGCTGAATCGGAAGGGCCATAATGTTGAAGCGATCGCTCCGCATGCCACGGTCTACGAAGCCATCAAGAAGATGGCCGACCTAGACATTGGCGCTCTGGCGGTCATCGATGCCGGACGGGTCGTCGGGTTGATCACCGAGCGAGACTACGCTCGTAACGTGTTCCTCAAGGGCAAGGCCTCCCCGACGACCCCGGTGCGCGACGCCATGGTCGATGAAATCATCTTCGTCGGGCGCGCAGAGACGACCCGCGACTGCATGGCGATCATGACCGGAAAGCGGACTCGCCACTTGCTCGTCATGGAGGATGGCGAGTTACTAGGCATCCTCTCGATCGGAGACCTGGTGCGAAGCATCGTCGCTGAGCAAGAGCTGACCATCGAGCAACTCGAGCAGTACATTCATCGCGGCTGAGCGGTACGTCATGGGGCGCCCCTGGCGCGCTTTGGCCCATTACGTTAGCGCGACGACGAGCGCCGCAATCACGACCGTGAGCAACATGTAGGTGCAGGTCACGCGCCGGTGTGACCAGCCTGACTGATGAAGGCGCTGGTAGATGTGCGACTTGTGCGGCTCGAGGACGTTCTCGCGTCGGGCCAGACGGCGCAGCAGCGTGAACGCCGCATCACCGACCAGCGGCGCGGTGACGGCCGCTGCCCACCACATCGTGCGTGAGGTCGGTGCCTGAAGCAGGGCGAGGGCGACCGCCCCACCAAGGACGGTGCTGCCCGAATCACCCATGAAAACCTTGGCAGGCGGCCAGTTCCAAAGGAGGAAGCCGAGCAACGCGGCCACCAGGATCCACCAGAGCGGCTGATGTAAGTACCAGGCGAAAAAGGCGAACTGAACGGCGCTTGTGCCGCCGACGATGCCATCCAAGCCATCCATGAAATTGTAAAAGTTGATGAGGGCGGTGACCGCGACGACGCCGACGAGGAAGGGCAGCCACGGGAAGGCGAAGCCCTCGAAGATTCGCTCAATACCTGGGAGAGGACCAAACCAGTGAACTGCTAACCCAGCCGCAGCCAGCTGCACGAGGAAGCGAACGCCTGCAGAGATCTCCCGGAAGTCATCGAGAATCCCGACAATCCAAAGGGGCAGCAGAACGACCACGATGCGGGAAGAAGGGCCCCAGCCCCCACCTTGCTCCGTTGGCACGAGATGATCGGCGATCAGCACAACCACGAGAAACGCCGCTACGAATGAGATTCCACCGCCCCGCGGAGTCGGCGAGATATGGGAGCTCCGTTGATTCGGCCGGTCCATGAAGCGTTCGGCCAAGTGGCGGAGGAGCAACCAAATGCCGCCCCAGCTAAGCACGAAGGCGAGCAGCGACAGGATGGTCCAGGTCATGACGGCGACAGCGTACATCGGAGTCCTGAATCGAGGCTGAAGGGCGGGGTCCAATCGAGTCTGGCTCGAAGCGGCTCGACCTCGACGAAAAGGGAAGACACGAGGCGATCGAGGTCCTGGAAATTGAGCGGGAGCGAAATCCCCGTGGCGGCGGCGATGCGATCCGAGCCGCGTGCAATACCTCGAAGGATCGGCAACGGGACGTTCAGCAATCTGGCCCGGACGCCGCTCAGGGCGGCGATCTTGCGGACGAGCTCCGGAGTCGATACGTCTTCCCCGTCCCCGACCAAGAAGGCAGTGTTCCTCGCATTCGGGTGGGTTAGGGCGGTCACCGTTACGTCGGCGAGGTTGCCGACGAACGTGAAGCTTCGGCGATTGTGGATCGAGCCGAGCGGAAGCGGGATACCCCGTTTCACCAGGGTGACGAGCCGCTTCATGTTGCCAGGGTTACCAGGACCGTACACGAGGGTTGGCCGTAGAATCGTCCATCCCATGGAGCTCTGGGCACTGCGTTCGATCAAAGCGCGTTCAGCGGCGAGCTTGCTGCGGCCGTACGCCGTGGTTGGGGCGCAATCAGTCTCCGAAGTCACCAGCACGTCGCTGGCCGTCGTTACCGCGCCGATCGAGCTCATGAGAACGAAACGGTCAACCTGGGCTTCGATGGACTGCTCAACGAGCCGCTCGGTGCCTCGTGCGTTGATCGTCTGCAACGCCGTTTCCTCATCGGCCGTCTCGGTGAGCACGTGTGCACGTGCCGCCAGGTGTACGACAGCGTTGGCGCCTTGCAACGCTTCTCGCCAGTCGGTGTGTTGATCGATCTCGCCGATCACGACCGTTCGCCGCTCGCCCTGGGTGCGGGGCGTGGGGAGTCGATCCTCCGACTTGGGAGTGCGCAATGCGAGCGTGAGTGCATGCCCCATATCTTCGAGCATGGGGATCAAGTTTCTGCCGACGAATCCAGCAGCACCCGTGACGAGGACTCTCATCCGAAGCTCACGCCGAGCTCCCGGTAGCACCGGCCCAGGCGTCCGAAGACGAACTCTTCGTCGAAAGTCGTGAGCACGCGATCGCGTCCGGCCTTCCCGAATCGCTGGGCCAATGTCGCGTCGGACAGAATTCGGCCGATCGCTTCCGCCAACGCTCGATGGTCCTTTGCCGGGACGAGTAGGCCCGTGACTTCGTCTGTGACCGCTTCGCGGCAACCGCGGATATCGGTCGCGACGACCGGGAGCTCCATGGCCATCGCTTCCAGCACAGACCGCGGGAGCCCCTCACGATAGGAGGGCAAAACAAACAGGTCGAGCAGGCCGAGAAGCTCGTGCACGTCGTTTCGGAAGCCCGCAAAGGTGACCTGAGATTCGAGGCCGTGCTCACCGATGAAGTCCATGAGCTCAGCCTGAAACGCGTCACGCTCCGTCGACAGCTGCCCGCCGATGACGAGCAGGTGCGCCGCGGGGAAGTCCGCGCGAACGAGGAACAGCGCTTCGGCCAGTTCTCGAAACCCCTTCTCTTCGGTGATCCGTCCGGTGATGCCGAGGACTGGTCCGCACCCCTCTGGTAAGCCCAGCTCTCGCCGCAGTCGCGCACTGGTCTCTTCCCTCAGGTTCGCTCGATCGAACCGCCGCAGGTCGACGCCGTTGCCGAGGTAGCGAACTTTCGAGGCGGAGCCGATACCCGTGGTCACCGCCGTGTCGTAGTCCTCTCGACTTTGTACGAGGATGAGATCGGTGATCGTCGCGACCGACCTCTCGATGCCGTGGTAGAGTGCATACGTCTGGCGCGGCATGTTCTCGTGAAAGTAGAACCCATGCGCGGTGTATACGATGCGTTCGATGCCGGCGAGCTTCGCAGCAATGCGGCCGAGCACCGACGCCACGGGGGCGTGCGTATGTACGAGGTCGTACTTCTCTGCGCGCATGAGCCGAGCCAGCTCCAGGATGCTCTTTGCATTTTGCGCTGGAGCGATCTTTCGATCGATCGATACCTCGTGGATTGTGTAACCCCGATTGCGCAACGCCGCCACGCGAGAGTCGGGGGAGCAGACCGCCTCGATCGTGAGTCCGCGACTCTCGAGGTGGTCGATCTGTGGCAACAGCAGCGTCTCGAGCCCAAAGGCTACCGCACAGACCTGAAGCACCTTCATGACGCGCCGGAGTGTAGCAGTCCCCTTGGAGAACGGGCATAAACCGTCGTAGGCTACGCTGCGCACATGGACCAGGGACTGTTCGTCGCTCTGCTGTGGCTCGTGTTCGGTGGGACCCACGTCGGCCTCACGACGCGACCGGTCCGGGCGTGGTTGGTCGCTCGCCTCGGTGAGCCAGTGTTCATCTTCGTCTATTCGATCACGGCGATCGTCACCTTCGCGATTCTCGTGCGTTACGTGGTCTTGCACCGCTTCGCCGAAGCACAGTCATCGCTATTGGTGTCGATTCCCCCTGTACGTGGGGCGCTCATTGGGCTTTCACTGGCCGGGTTCAGTCTGTTCATCACCGCCGTTCTCGCCTACCCACGGCTTCCGATGGCGACTTTCCGCCATCGTGTAACTCCGGCCCGCGGCGTGCAGCAGATCACGCGACACCCGTTCTTTTCAGGAATAGCCATTTGGGCCGCCGCCCATGCGCTGCTTGCAGAGTCGAACGTGACGTTCGTGTTTTTCGTAGGATTCGTCGTTCTGGCGTTTGTCGGTGGTCTGCATCAAGACCGGAGGCTCGTCGCGGAGCTGGGGGAGCCCTACCGCGCGTACGTGGCTTCGACCTCGTATTGGCCGTTCATCGCGGTCATCACCAAGCGCCAGACTATCCGCTGGCGTGAGCAACCATGGTTCGGCTACGGGGTTGGCCTCGGTGTGAGTCTTTCGCTCCATCAAGTCCATGCCCACATCTTCGACCATGCCGGCGCCTATGTCATCGGGTCGGTCAGCGCCGGCTCCATCATCGCGATTCTCAATTCTCGGGCACGAGCGTCTCAAGCGAAGCTCATGTAAAGCAGTCGGCCGGCTACGTAGAGGACGAGCACGGCGGTGAGCCGTTTGACGACGCGCCCCGAGAGGTGTGCGGTCGTGCCACGTCTGCAAGAACCAGCAGCGCGAGTACCGGCATTGCCGCGCTAGTTACCGCGGCCGGCTTCGCACAGCAACTGTGATGCTAGTCGCGACGCCGATCTGCGCATCGTGAGCTGGCAGTTGCCACTGCCACGGGGCGCAGGTCGCCAGGGATCCGTCCACCGAAGCAGTTCGACACGATCGCGACGCCGAGCTCTCGCTCTGGATCGGCCCATGCGCCGGAGCCACCAAAGCCGAAGTGGCCGAACGCGTGAGGATTGGGGAGACCCAAGTCGAGTCGGTGCCTCCCGATCGGGAGGCGTAGTCCAAGCGAAACCGGCCGCATGTAACCAACCTTGAACCGAAGTGGGAAGGGAATCACGCGGCCGATGTGCGGGTTCTGATCCTCGGTGGCCTCGGCGAGCGCAGAGGATGACAGCAGACGAACACCGTCGAGTGTACCGCCGAGGCTGAGCGCTCCATAGAGACGCGCCAGGGATCGCGCGTTGAACACTCCGTTGCCCGAGGGGATCACCGAGGTGAGCCAGCGTGGATCGCCGAGCACCTCGCCCAGGCCGGGTGGTATCATCGCGTCGACCGCCTGCCCCAGAGCGGAGTGCCATCGCAGCGTAGTCGAGGCCGTTCGCCGGACTTGGGCCCGGACGCCCCTCGGCCGTCCGCGCAGGACTTTGCCCGGGATTCTCGGAATCAAGAACTCGGCAACGCGCGGGAGCTCGCTCTGCGGCAGGCCCATGTAGAGCCCATCGAGCCCGAGTGGGTCGGCGAGATTCTGCTTGATCAATTCGGGAAAGCGCTGACCGGTGACCCGCTGCAGGACCTCACCGATGATCCACCCACCCGTCCACGCATGGTAGCCGAAGTCGGTGTCGGGCTTGTGCACCGGCCACATGTCCTCGACGACTCGAATCATGTGGTCCCAGTCGAACATTTCCTCCGAAGAATCGATGACGCGTGCAATCGAGTAGAGGCCCGCGCGGTGCGAAGCTGCTT
>JBAVOF010000002.1:0-2236 GCA_049691835.1 Polyangiales bacterium | reverse complement strand
CGTAGACTCCCCGCATTCGCCGCCGAGTTGCAACGTATGCGGAATCGCATGGCTTAGCATTGTCGCCCCAGTCCAACGACATTTAGATATGCGCTTTCGGTCCTTCACCGGGACTGCCCAGCCTCGTATTTTGAACCCACCCACATACTGAGCGTGTTCCCACCACGCGTTATTCAGAAGGCCCGGCCCCCAACCGGGCCTTCTTCGCGTTTGGGATTCATGGCGGCTTGGTTAACGCAAAATGTGCTGGCGCACGGCGCCACTTACCGAAGAATTGCGAGCATACCTAAGCCGGCGGAGCCGGAACCAAGAAGGGATTAGTATCGAGGAGGAATCGGGAAGCTGTCGAGGGCGCCATGACCCTGCCGTTTGCGGAGCGCTATGCTGATCGACTTGCGGGAGTGCTGTCGTGCTACGACCGGATTGTGGTGACGGGCACGCTTCCAACGGTGTGCTACGCGGAGGGAATGACGCGGTTCCTGTACGCCAAGGGCATACGCATTTTCGACTATCCGGCTTTTGCGATGGAACTGCGTGACCGTGTGCGCGAAGCCGCCGGCAGGCTGGCGGCGATCGCAGGCGTCGAGGTGGAGCACATCGCCAAGAGCCACATCCGCAAGGAAGCCGTCGTTGCCAAGGTGCTGGAGAGGCGCAGCGATCGCCCTGGCCTGGTGCACATCATCTCGGCGATGGAGGCGTGCAGCGCGTACAAACCGTGGCACGACAAGACGACCCACAAGACGTACCTGCGGCCCGACAGCGGCAAGTGCCTGCACTACTATTTCTACTTCATGGATCGCGAGCTGGGGCTGGTCTACCTGCGGGTTCCGACCTGGGCGCCGTTTCGCCTGCAATTCTACTGCAACGGCCATGGCTGGCTGGCGCGTCGCTTGACGGCGAGCGGGATCGGCTTCACCGCGGCCGACAACGCCTTCGTGCGCATCGACGACTGGCCGCGTGCCCAGGCTCTGGCCGACCAGCTCTCGCCCGACCGCCTGCATCGCCTGCTCGATCGCTATGCCCGGCAATGCTGCCCGGTGCTCGATGCCTTCGAGCAGTCCTACCATTGGAGCCTGATGCAGGTCGAATACGCCACCGACCTGGTGTTCCGCTCGACCACGACGCTGGCGCCGCTCTACGAGCAGCTCGCCCGCCAGTCGGTGCTGAGCGTCAAGGCCGAGCAGGTCGCCACCTTCCTTGGCCGCAAGATCACCCCGCAACTGGCTCAGGAGATCGGCTCGCAGTTCTCCACCCGCATCGAAGGCACCTGCATCAAGCATCGCTTCGCCAGCGCCTCGATCAAGATGTACGACAAGGTCGGCTGCATCCTGCGCATCGAGACCACGACCAACGACGTCAGCTTCTTCAAGCACCATCGAAAGGTGGAACATCGGCGCCGGCCCTCGACACGAGGCATCGCGCCCCTCAAGAAGACCATCTACAGCCTGATCGATCTCCGACAAATCCTCTACGCCTGCAATCGCCGCTACCTCGAGCACCTCTCCGCTCTCGACGATTTCTCTGCCGGCGTGCGGGCTCTCGATCGTCTCACAAAGCCGCACGTCGTCGACTACAAGACCATCAAGGGCATCAACTTCTTCGATCCGACCGACAACGCCCTTCTGCGCGCCCTGCAAGACCCTCGTACCAATATCGCCGGCATTCGGCGGGCCGACCTCCTCTCGCCCCTCGACAACCTGTCCCCGCACAAGATCTCTCGACAACTCCGCAGGCTCCGCGACATCGGCGTCATCAAACGCGTCACAGGAACCTATCGCTACTACCTCACCCGCGCCGGCAGGGCCGCTACCGCCGCTCTCTGCCGCATCACTCAAAGCATCATCATCCCCGCACTCGCATGACACCGAGTCCATGCAGAAATCGACAAGAGTTGGCTGATAAGGGACTAAAGCGGGGGCGATCGGCGCCTAGGGCCGGTCCGCGTCCGGGTCTGCCCGTCGATCATCTTGGAATGTCCTCTCTAGCAGCCTGTCGGACTTGAGCCGAGCGCGGGAATAAGATTCATTGGCATAGGGTTGAAGTTGGCGTGAGTGAGTGTGGGGCCATGAGCAATTTCCGTCAGGTTGATCGTCAGACCGGGTTTCTGCTGCCGCCGTCGGTGGATGAGTGGCTGCCGGAGCAGCACCTGGCGCGTTTTGTGGTCGAGGCGATCGAGCGGCTGGATGTGTCGGCGATGGTCAAGGCCTATCGCGGGTCGGGCTCGGCGGCGTTAGAT
>JBAVOF010000001.1:0-1679 GCA_049691835.1 Polyangiales bacterium | reverse complement strand
GTCAGTGGTCGCCTCCAGGCCCGAGGCCCCGGAGCCGGCGGCGTTGCTCGCCCGAATCGTAGCGCGGACCGAAGGCCCTGAAGCCGCGCTCGCCGTCCTCGACACCGTCGAGAAGCAAACCGCGGCCACCAAGATCGCCCGCGCACGGATCGTCGGCCTTCTACAAGACAACGCCAGCGAAGCATTGTCGCTGGCCCACGAGGTGCGCAGCGACGACAACGCCACGGTCGTGCAAAAGGCCTGGTCGCATTTGATCACCGGTGTGCTCGCGTACAGGCACGGCGCGATCGGCGCGGCGTATGAGCATGCGCGCGCCGCCGCGGAACCCGACCTGCTCGTCGACGAGCCCTTGCTCGTCGGTACGGCGCAGCTCTTTCTCGCACTCGGCAGAGCGGCGGAAGCCAAGCGATTGCTCCAGCGCCTTTCGAGCGGTCCCTCCGCGGATCTGTTCCTCCGTGCACACGTGATCGCCTGGTGGTACGCGCAGACGGGCGACACCCGAGCGGGGCTCGCCACGTTGAGCGGGGCCGGATTCGACCCCGAAAAAGAGGCGGAACCGGCGGTCCGGGTCCTGGTCCTCGCGGCGCTGCTCGAGGATTCCAAACGGGCCGCCGAGCGCGACCGAGCGATCGCGCTTTACAAGAAAGCCGCGAGCGACCCGCACTGGGGGGTTGCCGCTTCCGACGGGCTCGCCGAAGCGCTCCTCGAAGCGGGCAGCACCGACGAAGCGCTTGCAGTGCTCCAAGCGGGTCTGAGCGCGACCCCGAACCACCTCACGCTCGTCGACACGGCCGCTCGGACGTACATCGATGCAGACCGTCTCCCGGAAGCAGAGGAGCTGACGTCCAAGGCGCTCGCTGCGTTCGACAGCGAGGGCTGGGCGCACGGGAGCCACGCCCGAGTCTTGATTGCAAAGAATGACCCCGCCAAGGCGGTGGCCGAATTGGACCGTGCGGTGGAGCTCAGCCCGGAGGACGCGAGCTTGTATGCGCTCCGAGGAGACGCATCACGCGAAGTCGACGCCCGCGAAGAGTCCAAGGCGAGCTACGAAAAGGCGCTCGAGCTCGAGCCCGAACAGTCACGCGCGCTCTCGGGCTTGGTCGCATTGCTGATCGACATGGGTGAGTTCGATCGCGCCGCGGAGATCATCGCGCGAATGGATGACGCCAAGGTGCGGGACCTTCGCGCCGACGAGCAGCGCGTGCGCTATCTGGTGCGCACCGGCGCCGGTCAAAGCGGTGTCAGCACGATGCGAAGCGCGGTCGGCCGGCACAGCAGCAACGCAGCGCTCCGGCTCGCGGGAGCCCGCGTGTACCTGCAGGCGGAAGACTACGCGCGCGCGGGAACGTACTTTCAACAGGCCAAGCGCCATGGCGCCGACGCGCGGCTGGTCGAAACCGCCCTTGCGCTCACCCAGATCTACGGTCGTAGAACACTAGGCGCCGAGAAATCACTCGAGCGCGCCAACGAAGCGGTCGATGCGGATGGCAAGCCGCTCGGCGCCGATTCGCAAGTCCAGGTCTGGGAGCTGATCGTCAAGGCACGCCTTGCTTTGAGCGACGACAAGCGCGGTCTGGCGGCGCGCTACGCCCAGGAGGCTCTCGATCTCTTGCCGCAAGATGCCGACGTGCAGCTCTTGCTCGCCGACATCGAAGAAGACCGCGAACGCTCGCCAGAGC